>JAAFHJ010000591.1 GCA_013298325.1 Myxococcales bacterium
TCTGGGGAAGCGGAACTGATCTCGCGCTTTGTTCCTGCCCTGACGGAACGCCCCCTCGACGACGTCGCCAACGACCCGGAGGTGGTTGCAAGCTACATGCAATGGCAAGCGACGGCAGCCCCCTACGAAGCGCGCGTGAAGGCGCGTGCGAAGCTTGTCGGCGGAGCGACCGGCGCCGTCCTGGTCGATCTGACCGACGAACTCTCAGATGCTGCACCGAAGTTTGTCACCTACGCGCTCTACCCGGACTCGGCCTATTCGGTCGTGGTTACGCGTGGTTTGAAGAAGATCAAACTCAGCATCGGCTTCAATCCGTGGTGCGGACAAACGCGGAAACACGACATCGCGAAGATCTGCGAACGCCACGGCGGCGGCGGTCATCCGGTGGTCGGTGCGATCGCGCTTCCGCCGGGGGAGGTGGCACGCGCCCAGGAGCTCGCGCGCGCCATTTCCGACGAACTCGCGCGGAAGTAGCCGAGCCCGGAACCGCCCGAGGCGCGATCCGCGAGCTACTCGCCGTCACAGTCGAGGAACTGGCGTGGCATTCCCGCCGGTCGCTCGACGGAGAAGGCCCCCTCCGGAATCGGGGGATTCCATTCAACTTCTTCGTATTTGAAGACGACGTCTTCGTTCTTGCCGGGGACTTCCACATGGAGGGTTTTCGGCAATTCCGCCGTGCACATCGGGCCGCTCGGCGGGATCGGCGGCTCAATGTTCTCCGGATCGACGCGCGCCTCGGCCATTTTGCCTGCGCTGTAGCCTTCGAGCTCTGCGTGGTAGAGGACGCCCCCCTTCTGCGTGACGACGACGTCGAGGACGCGGGTGCGTTGCTCGTTCCACGGCTTGCCGAAGTCGTCGGGGTGAATCCCAAGATGCAGCGTTTGTTCGGCGTCGCGGGTCGAAGGAATGACGAGTTCATAGAAACCTCGTTTGTTCCACCGGATCGTTCCTGCCCCTTTTTGGTGGACGAGCACCGGTGCTTCCCCCCGAAGGAAGCCGACGAGCGCGTGGCCGGGGATCGGGACGCCGGTCGCCTGGCGGAGGTTGCATGCTTTTGCAGGTCCTTGATAAAAGACCTTATTTCGCAAATCGGCGACCTGGAAATTTTGGCCGTCGGAGCCGAGCGAAAGGACGTTTACTCCGAAGGCCACCGCATCGAGACGCAGCTTGGCCGGCCGGTGGGCAAACAGAAGAACTTCGCCGCGCACACGCCCTTCTTTCGCGAATTGATCGAGCTTTGCGGTGGCGTGAATGCCGTTTCCGCAGGCGACCGTCTCGTGCATCCGGGAGAGCGCGTCGTCGACGCTCGGAAATGTCGACTTCGGCGGGGCGACGCTCGGGCATCCGAGGAGCAGCGGGGCGGCAAGAAAGGGGAGCAAGCGAAGCGCGTTCCGGCTCATAGGCGCGCGACCGTACCGGAACTTCCGAGGTCGGTCGCCGGGATCTTCGAGTAGAGACGCGCCATGGTCGCCCCGAAAGCCACGTCCGCTTACGCCCCCTCGTCGCTCCGCGCCCCCATCGAGGCGCTCTTGCCGCGACTCGGCATCCATCGTGGCTACGACGACGTGCCTGCCCTCGGGAAGGCGGTGGCCACTTTGTCTGCATCCTACAACACGGCCGGCGTCGCCGCGGGGAAGGCCCACTACGCGGCGCGCCTCGCGTTTTCGCTGCCCCGCGACGTTCCGAAGGCGGCCCACGCGGTGCGCGAACTCGTCGCGGCCAAGGCGCTGACGTTTCCCGACGGTCGCCCGCTTCGCATCTTGGACGTCGGCGCCGGCTTTGGCGCCACGACTCTCGGGGCGCTCCAGGCCCTCGAAGGGGCGGCACTGGGCGAGGGGCGCGGCAAAGTCGAGGTGACGCTCGTCGACCCCGAGGAGGGGGCGACCGCCCTTGCAAAGACCTTCCTCGAAGGGCTCAAGGGATCGTTTGACCTCAAAGTAGTGGTGTCGAAGCACGGGATTTCGCCCGACGGCAGCATCCAACCGGACCTCCTGCCCTGGTTCGGCGACGAGCCCTTTGGCTTCGCGGAAGCCTCGGCGAAGGCCCATCCCGAGCGGGCGGAGTCGATGCGCGCCGCAGGGAAACCGTCGACGTTTCGCCCGGTAAAGGAGGGGCAGGGGTTCGACCTGGTTCTATTTGGCCAGGTCCTCTCCGAGCTCGATCGGGGGCTCGACTCGGATGCACGAATTGCGCGCCATGTCGCTTTGTTGGAGCGGGTATTGGCCACGCGATTGGCCCCGAAAGGGACGCTTGTCGTCGTTGAGCCGGCATTGAAGGAGCGCACGCGGCATCTGCATGCGGTTCGCGATCGTTTGTGCACCAACGAAAGCGTGACCCTCTTCGGCCCGTGCCTCCACCGCGAAGCCTGCCCGGCGCTCGCCAAGGAAACTGACTGGTGCCACGAAGATCGACCGGACGTGCTCCCCGCCTGGCTCGTCCCCGTGGCGCGCGCCGCGGGACTCCGCTGGGAAGGGGTAACCTTCTCGCCGCTCCTCCTCCGAAAAGACGGAGTCACCCTGCGAAGCACGCTAGCAACAAACGGGAATCGTACGCTCCGGGTCGTTGGCGACGTTACGCCGACAAAGGGGAAAGTTGAGGCGCAGGTCTGCGGCGATGGGCCCGAGGGGGAGGGGCCCCAACGTGTGCGCGTCATGCGCATCGACCGCGATCGCCGGGAGAACAACGAAGCGTTTGACGAACTCTCCCGCGGCGACCTTGTCGTTCTCGAAGGGCCGATGGTTCGTCCCGATCGAATCGGCCCGGAGACGACGGTGAGCCGCGCGAATCCGGTGTAGGCTCGCCGCCATGACCCGAGGCACCCGTATTTCCCGCAGCACGCCCCCGCTTCGAGGCCTTTACCCGCTCGTCGACGTGACGACCCTCGACGCGGCGGGGCTTGACGCCGTCGACGTCGCGTCGGCGTTCCTCGCGGCGCAACCGGCCCTGCTTCAGCTCCGCGCCAAGCACGTCGACGAGTCCCGGTTTCGCGCCCTCCTTGCTGCGATCGCGCCTCGTTGTGCAGCTATGGGCGTCCCGTTGGTCGTAAACGATCGCCCCGATTTAGCAGAGGAATTTGGCGCGCCCTTCGTGCACGTCGGCCAAGGGGACGCGTCGCTCAAAGACGTCCGTCGCCGCTATCCGGGCCTCCGCGTGGGGGTCTCGACGCACACCGAAGAGCAGGCCGAGGCGGCGCTCCTCCTCCGACCCGACTACCTCGCCTTCGGACCTGTGTACGCTACATCTACCAAAG
>JAAFHJ010000596.1 GCA_013298325.1 Myxococcales bacterium
GACACCGTCGAGCGCCTCGTCCTCGATGCGTCCCGCATCCCCGCAGATCGCCTCTTGTTTCGGCCGAAGGGCTACTACGACGTGATCCTCGCCCACCGGGATCTCGCCGCCCGCCTCGACGCCGCCGGCGTCACCGGCATCCGCTGGATCGAGCTCGACGCCTGGCCGGAAGGGTGACCGCGCGCCCCCGTCCGCATTGCTGCGATCGGGCAACACCGCCCGCCTCGTCGTACAGCCTCACTGACGCCTGCACGTTCGCGGAACAGGGCTTTTTGCGATCTCCGGCCAACGAATCAACCACGCATTTGGGGCGGTAGATCGGTCGCCGGTTCGATCAGCGCGCTGGGCCGGTTGTTCATCACGCTCACGGGGTAGGCGCAGATGCGGTCGGAGCCTGCGGCGTCGTATTCTTTCCGACAGAAGCTCAAAAGCAAGAGGGTGTCTTCGTAGGATCGACCGTCCTGCACGAGGATCGAGCCGCGGTTCACGATGGCGACTGCGAGGAGAGGGGTGTCCAGAAGGAGGTGCGCCTCTTCCATCGCCGACGGGCTGAGGATCATCTCGGCGGCGTACTCGTCGGCCATGGCGAGGACGCGGGGGCGCCCGTCGGGGTGCGTGGTGGTCACTTGCCAGCTCACCGTCCGCTTTTCGAGGTTCACGACGGCCTGGCGCTCGAGTTCGCTCGCATCGCCTTCGCGCACCGTCGCGAGCTGCGTCCCCAGATCGTAGGCGTAGGAGACGAAGGCGTTTGCCGGGAACCCCGCGCCGTCTCCCGACGCGTTCTCCAAACCGGCGTCTCGCCGGGCGGAGACAACTGCATGGGTGAACGTTTCCGGGAAGTTGAACAGGGGGCGACCGACGGCGAGGGGGCGGCCAGACCAGGCCATGTCGCGGAGAATCGGGTAGAGGATCGGGCCGCCGGTCGCCGCGACGGGCGGAGCATCTCGACCGTCGACCCGCGAATTTGCTGGCCGCGGAGACGCCGGGCCCTCTTCAACCGAGGCCCGGGCTTGCGACCGGAACAGCACGAACGCCGTGCCGAGCAGGAGCAGACCACCGCCCACGAACGTCGCATGGTGCAGGTCGGTGATGTCGTAGAACTGGAACGATTGCGTCGCGGAAACGTATTCGCCCGAGGGCTTGAGGAACGGCTTCGCGAGGAGCACCGAACCAAATACCGCCGCGATCGACGTGCCGATGCGCGGAAGTCCGGATCGCGCCACGAGCACCGTAGCCGCTGCGGCCACAAGCGCGCCTATCACTGCGAACCAGTACGCGCTCGCCCGCGGGTCCGAGTACGGCGTCCACGCGAGCACGGAGGCCACCGCGAGCAACAGGAATCCTGCGACGAGGCCAACGCTCCTCATGGGCGCGAGGCTACCATGGCCCGCGTGATGGATCCGGTGGCCCGCCGTCTCTCGCGACGCCTCCGCCAGCAGCCCATGACTACGGCCACACGTTGACGCCTCGCCCCTCGGCGAAGCCGGGTCCGCGGCAGGGGACGACGCAGAACCGTTGCCCGGTCGGCGCTTCCATAATCCACCACGAATTCCGCGCTTCAATGCGGCGGGCTCCGAGCGCTTCAAGACGCGCAACCTCGGCGGCAACGTCGTCGGTTTCGATGTCCAAATGCACGCGCGCCGCATGCTCCACCGCTTGGACTTCCACGCGCAGATCGCGCCCCTGGGCATCCAACGGGACAAACGTCCCTTCGCCCGAGGAAGGTGCGGCCATCCCGAGCGCCTGCGACCAAAAGGGGGCCGCTTGAGCGGTCTCCATGGGGCAATCAATGCTGATTCCGGCGAAGCGACTTCGATGCATTTCGGGCGGCCTTTTCGTGGCGGGTTGCGCTTGGCGGTAGCGGGCGATCTCTAGCCGCCTACCACCGCCCCTTGTGACCGAACCAAACGATCGCGGCAATCGTGAGCACGGACGCGAGCGCCGCCCAGGGGATTAGCAGCAGGAGACCGACGCCGTAGGTGTGACCGAGCGACTGCGAGGTCCTCACCGTGTCTTTCGGGATCGCCTGAAGAATCGGCCAGATGGTGCGATCTGCGCTCGAAAGAAGAAAGACAACCTCTCGCGTTTGAACCCCTTGGATTCGTGATTGAGATTCCGCGCTGCGGACGGTGAACCGATAAACGGCGTCCTCTTCGAAACCCGACGCCATCGTCGAGGTCGCATGCTCCCACAGGTGCACCGCCACGAGATCACTCGGTGCGACGCGGATGCCGTCTAGCCAGAGCTCGTAGCTACGGTCCGAAGGAAGCGTCGAAGTCCAGCAATGGTCGGGTTCGATACCTGGCTTGAGGACGACGCGATCGCGGTCCTTCTTGGCGTCGGCTTTGAGTTGCGAAAACTGCCGCGATCGGCGCGCTTGGCGCATCACGAGCGCCGGAAAAATCAGGAAATGGAGCAGGAGCTTCAAGAACGTCAACATCGGGTTCCTAGGGATCTTGCGCACAAACCAGAAAGCCCTCCTGCCGCGAATTGCGAAACGACGCCTCGCCGGAGGCACACTACGCGCAAAAACACGAAAAAGCCCCCGCCTTTCGGTGGGGGCTCTTTGCGAGATCACGAAGCTCTTCAAACCGGGGACGGGGCGACCGGCTCTTCGGTCTCTTCCGGTTTCGTGCGGTTCTTGCGGCGGCGTTCGGTGGCCGGCGTCACGAAGAGAGTCAGGATTTCCGGCGAATTTCGGAAGACGTAGCGGCCGGTGGCGACGAGCTCATCGACCTCCGGTTTGACAACCGAGTAGGCGCGGTTCTTGAGGCGCCGGTAGCGGGCGTCGTCGGCGTCGAGGCGGCGCTGGCCGAGCGCTTCGAGGAGGTCGGCGCGGGCGGCGAGGATCGCGGCGACCGGGTTTTCGCCGAGGGTAGCGGTGAGCGGCGCGCCGACGAGGTCGAGGTTTTGTTCGACGCCACCGGCCGCCTTCGAGAGGTCGTCGAGGAGGTCGACGTCGCCGACGCCGGGGCGGATGCTGGCGACGAGGGCGACGACCTGGGGGCGGTTCCGGCAGAAATAGGCAAGTGCTTCAACCGCTTCCAGCTTCACCTTCTCCGCGTGGGCGCGCTTCTTGAAGACGTCGTCGGAGACCTGGCGCCCGTGTTTGTAGACGCGGGCCGAGTCGACGCGGCGGAGCACGGAGACGGCCCGCTCGAGCGCATCGAGGCGCGCCAGCGTGAAG
>JAAFHJ010000592.1 GCA_013298325.1 Myxococcales bacterium
CTACCGCCTTCGTCGGTTCGTCGGCCGGGGCAACAGCGGCGACGAAGGTGCCTTCGGGCGGATTTGCCGTCGGCCGGAGGGCAAAAAAGATTCCGGCGCCGAGTCCGAGGACGGCTAGCGCGCCAAGAACACCCACAAGTGCAATAATTTTGCCGATGCCGCCGACGTCGGGCCCTGCCCCGCTCGCTGCGACGAAGACGGAACCGCCCGGCGGGGACGCGCTCTGGGCGTGGAGAGGCGTCGCCGAAGGGGCCGGCGAGAGCGGCAGCGACGACGGGGCGCTGGTCGGGCCGAAGCTCGCGTAGTTCGCCGGGACCGAGGGGGGCGTCCCCTCCAGCAGCAAGAGGAGCGCGGCGCCGTCGGCGGGGCGTTCCCAGGGATTTCGGGCGAGGAGCGCGGCGAAGAGCGGGTCGAGCGCCTGGCCGACGATGGCGGAAACGCGCGCATTTGTAGAAGGAAGCGGCGGCGGTTCGGCGAGGCGACGGACGAGGCTCGTGAAGTCGTCGGCGGGGGTCGCCGGGGTGCCGGTAAGCGCCTCAAACAGGATCGCGCCGACCGCGTAGACATCGGCGCTCGGGACCGGCGCTTCGCCGCGGAGCTGCTCGGGCGCCATGTAACGGGGGGTACCGGCGAGCGTCGCCGTGCGGGTCAGTCCGTGGCCGGGGACGAGTTCGCCGAGCGCGAGGCCGAAATCGATAAGAACCGGCTCCTCGGGGCTCGGGAGGCCGTTGCGGCTCCGGAGCATCACGTTCCGGGGGCCGACGTCGCGATGGACGACGCCGCGGCGGTGGACCTCGGCGAGGCCGGCGGCGAGACGGAGCCCCAGCGTTCGCACGACCGACCACGGGAGCGGCGGCGACGATTCGAAAAACTTTTCAAGGTCTTGGCCGTGGATCGCGTCCATGACCAGGTAGGGGGACCCGTCGGCGGCGGTGCCGTGCGCCCGGTAGCCGACCACGGCAGGGTGCTTGATTTGACTCAGAAAAATGGCTTCGCGCTCGAAGCGGCGGCGGCCGGCGCTGTCGCCACCGAGCATTCGTTTAAGGACGACCCCTTCGCCGGTGCGCCCGTCGGTCGCCCGGTAGACGGCCCCCATGGCGCCGGCGCCAAGCGGGCCGTCGATCCGAAAGCCATCCAGGAGGTACCCGGGCGGCAATTCCTCGGGGATCGGTTGCAAGGGGCGCGCCTCGGGGAGCGTCGTCGAAGCAAGCATCGCGTGTCCTTAGCATTCGGTTGCGCTGTGCCGCCGCTTACACGTGCATAAAAAACGCGGTAGGGGGGCGAAACGATGACGCGCGTCCTTTTCGTCTGCCTGGGGAACATCTGCCGCTCGCCGACCGCCGAAGCGACCTTCCGCGCCCTCGTTGAAAAACGGGGAGTTGCCGATCGCTTCGCCATCGACAGTGCCGGAACCGCTGGCCACCACGCCGGCGAGAGCGCCCACCGGGAGACGCGCCGGGAGGCGGAGGCGCGCGGCACGCCGATCACCCATCGAGCGCGCCAAGTAAAAGCGAGTGATTTCGAAGACTTTGATCTTCTTCTCGCCATGGACCGCCAGAACGAACGCGACCTCCTGCGCCTCGCGCCGAGCGACGAAGCGCGGAAAAAGGTCGCCCTGTTTCGGAGCTACGAGCACGGCGGCCCCACCTCACCAGTGCCCGCTTCAACCGGTGACCTCGATACGCCCGACCCGTGGTACACGGGCGAATTCGCCCGAGTTTACGACATTTGCGCGCGCGCTTCCGAGGGACTCTTCGTCGCCCTCGCCGGATCCCGATCATGACTCCCCCTTCCCCGCTCCGCCCCCGCGATCTCCCGCCGTTTGCCGACTTCCTCTGGGGCCGCCTCGGCGGCACTGGAAAACTCCTCGCAGAATCGGTGACGACGGTCGCTGACGAAAATAACAGCGATTCCGAAGAGATCGACGCGCCGCTCGCCTGGGCCGGTGCGTTTGTAGCTCCGGGCGGCGTGCGGGTCGCCGCCGTCGCCGAGATCGCCCCCGAGACGATCGTCGTGATCGACGGTTCGGCGGCCGATGCACCGGGGCTGATGGCGATGGCGCGCTCGCTGGTCTTGCGGAGCAACGAGCGCGTGGCGGTGGGCGGGCTTTGTTCGACGGAATTCGACGACTTGGAGGCGGTCCCCCTCGAAATCCGCGCCCCCCAATTCGCCATCGAAGCGCCGGGGGAACTCGGCTTTGCGCATGCGCTGGCGTGCACCTGGCCGGAAATGGCGCTGGAGCCGGGGGCGCGCGTCGCCGCTGCTCGGACGCGTTCGTCCGCGAAGCGGGAGACCCCGGACGGCCGAAGTGGGCCTGTTCTTGAGCCTTTCCCGGCGGCCCTCGACGGAATTTTCCGCTCGCTTCGCAAGGGGAAGGAGCCGCTCCTCAGCAACGCGGCGCTCACCGCGCAGGCGCTCCTTACGCGCGACGGCGGCGGCGACGACCTGCGCGCGCGCATCGGCGCCTGGGCGCTGACGGAAGGCCTCACCGCGGAACGGGCTGAAATTCTTGGCGCTTTGGTCGATACCCTGAACGGCGTCATCCTCAAGGAGCAGGCGGCGACCGGGCGACCGAGCGGTACACCGAAGGTCGTCCTCTTCACGCTCCGCCTCCCGAAAGAGGCCGGCGGCGACGTGACCGGCTACTTCTTCGACGGCGACCACGCGGCGAAGGTGAAGCTCGAGCGCCGGCACCCGGAAACACCCCTCGCGGCAAGCACCGTCGACGCCGGCTTCGCAGGGCTCACCGCCATTTTCCGCAAGCATCGCGCGGTGATCCAGCGGGCGCTCGGCGTTGAAGGGGGCTTCGAGCTCCGACGCGGCTTCCACGCCGACCTCACGCTCGCCGCGATGGCTGCCTCCTTCGAAACGGACGGCTTCGTCGCCGTCCCCCTCGTCTTCGACCGCTAATTCCGATGGATTATCGGGACGATAGCGGAGGTCTTCTCCTGCGGGCGGCCGCCCTGGAGGAGGAGATTGAGGGGCTTCGTGCGTCCGTTCTTGAGCGAAAACAGGAGCTTGCGGAAGCAAAGAGCACACCCGTCGCGACGCCGACAGCGACGACCCCCGAAGAGCGCCTCGCGACCCTCCAGGCGCGCATTGCGGAACGGCAGGAGTCCTCTCGCCCGGCGGAACCAACCTCGGCGGGCGTCCATGGTGGCTACGCGGCGTTTGCGGGGCTCTTCGCCGCCATCGCGGTGACGCTCCTTCTCGCGACGGAACACACG
>JAAFHJ010000594.1 GCA_013298325.1 Myxococcales bacterium
GTCGGGGGAGCCGGCGTCAGGGACGGCGCTGTCGGCGGTTGCGTCGAGGGACGCGTCGGCGCCACCGTCGACAGGCGGTTCCGTGATCGTCGGGAGCGACGTGCAGGCGACCGGCAACGCGAGGGCGAGGGCAAGCAAAAGGGGGCGCATGAGCGGCGCTAGGCTAGCGGGGAACCGCCACAGTTCCCCCACAGAACTTCGATGGAGCCCCGCAAACGTCCCACGGGCGCTCGCTGGAAAGATCCTTTTTGCATTCCGCGAGCCTCCACGGCCAGGCACAATGGAAGGTTTGCCGCCGCCATGAAATCTTCCGCACCATCTTCACGCCCGGCTCCGACTCGGATAGGCGCGCACTTTCGCGTGGAGGGGCGTCTGGGCGCCGGGGCGATGGGGGAAGTCTTTGCCGCCGTCGACGAGCGAAACGGCACCGCCGTCGCGATCAAGTGCCTTCGCGCCGATCTCATGGACGTGCCGGAAGTGGTGGCCCGCTTTGCTCGCGAGTCCCAGGCCGCTTCGCGCCTCTTTGGGCCGCATACCGTTCGGATTTTTGCCGTCGGCGAGGACGACGGCGTCCCGTTTATCGTGATGGAACGGCTCGTTGGCGAGGATCTCGACACCGTCCTCACCCGTCGCAGCCGGCTCCCGATCGCGGAAGCGGCGCGCTACCTGCTCGAAGCCTGCGAGGCGGTCGCCGAAGCGCATGCGGCCGGGATCGTCCACCGCGACGTAAAGCCGGCGAACCTGTTCTTGAGCGCCTCTGGCGTCGTCAAGGTCGTCGATTTCGGGATCTCCAAGCTCGTGGTGGAGGGGGAGGCGGCGATCACCCGCGCCGACGGCATCGTCGGGACGCCCCAGTACATGAGCCCCGAGCAGCTCGCGGCGTCGAAGAACGTCGAGGCGAAGAGCGACGTCTGGTCGCTCGGGGTGACGCTCTACGAACTCGCCGTCGGTGAACGCCCCTTTGAAGGGGGGACGATGTCCGAGCTCATCGGGGCGATTTTCCTCGGGCGTTTCAAGCCGCCGAGCAGCCACCATCCCGCCTTCGCCCCCCTCGACGCGATCATCGCCCATGCGCTCCAGGTCGATCTCCCCGCTCGCGCCTCGCTGACCGAATTTATTGAGGCGTTACAGCCCCTTTCGAAGCTCCCGGCGACCCTCTCCGATCCGCCGGCGCTCACGTCCGAGCTCCCCAAGAAGCCGCGCTCGTCGCTGGCGCTCCCGACGGCAGCAACACGGGTCGATGTGAGCCGCGAGGACGCCCAAGAACCGGCCCAAGAACCGGCCCAAGCGCCGCGCCGTGGGCGTGCTCCGGTGGCGGCGAGGGGCCCTGATTTGCGCCCCAAAGGGGCCGACCGACGGCCCCGCTGGCCGCTCGCGGTCGCCGGTGCCGTCGTCGTTGCGCTCGTCGCGGGCGGCTACTTCGCCACGCAAGCGATCGCGGAGCGGCGAACGGTGGCCGCGGCGGCGCGCCTCGGGTTCTCCCTGCGCGGCGCGATCGCGACCCGCGGAAATGGCGTGACGATCGCCCAGCCGGAGCTCGCGCCGCTCGGGCTGACGGCGGTCACGATCCACCCAGATTCCCTCGAGATTTCCGGCGACGACGGGCAGCCGCTCACGTTCCCCCGCGTCGCGATCGACGTCGATGGCGACGCGAAATCGCTCGCAACGACCCTCGACACCTGGCGAACGACCTACGGCGCCGTCTGGGCGACCGGTCCACGGCTGACCGGCGATGGGCACTTGAATTGGCGGGGCCTCTTCCCCGGCGAGCCGACGTCGCGCCTCGAAGTCGGCGCCTTCCACCTCGCCCCCGAAGCCAAGCCTGCTGCTGGCTGCCAGGCGCTGGTCGGCACCGTCGAGCGCGTCTACGTCGCGTCTGCGGGCCCACTTCCCCAAGGACCCTGGTCGGGGGCGTTTCGCATTCCCCTCTGTGCCGCCGAGAAAACGACGCTCACGCTCGCCCGCGACGGCGGTCCTGAAAAAGCGACGCTCACCTTCGACGGAACGCGCCCGGTGTTCGCCCTGGCAAACCGCGCCCCGTGAGCCCTGTTTTCAATGTCGGACATTGAATTGGGGGCAGCGGCGAGCCCTGTTTTCAATGTCGGACATTGAATTGAGGGCAGCGGCGAGCCCTGTTTTCAATGTCGGACATTGATTTGGGGCAGCGGCGAGCCCTGTTTTCAATGTCGGACATTGAATTGGGGGCAGCGGCGAGCCCTATTTTCAAGGTCGGGCCTGGATTCCGGTGATTCTGCTTGGGGGGGCGCGTAGGTGGGACGTTGGCGCCCCAGGCGAAGGGGGCGCGACGTCTCTTGAGTCGATTGCGGCGGCGCGCGCGTTCTTCGTCGCTTGACTCCCCCGGGAAAGGCTTGTCAGGCTGCCGGCATGCGGAAGCTTCCTGGTCGCGTCGAGATGTTCAGCAGCAACTCCCCCCGTGCCCGTCGCCAGCGGGGCACCGTCCTCGCCGTCCTCGCGGTCGCCGGGATCGTGACGAGCGGCATCGTCTCCGTCGCCTGCGGCACCGATAAAAAGCCGGTAACTTCCGATATCTTCGAGCCGCCCGCCAGCGGAACCGAGTCCAACTTGACCGACGCCGTCGGCCTCGTCGACTCGACGAACGCCGTCTGCCCGACCGGCACCAAGTACGACGAGAAGATCACCTTCTGCGTCCGGGGCAACTCCCCCGGCACCGCCGTCGGCCCGTTCCCCGCGGGGATGGTCGAGGAGTGCAAGAAGCTCGGATTTGCCGAAATTTGTGACCAGACCGACTGGCCTGCCGACGTCGCTGGCGCCTCCCGCGGCACGGGCGTCTGCCCGAACGGGACGACCGTCGACAGCACCGGCCTCTGCACCGACGGCACCTACGCCTACGGCCCCTTCGACAAGACGATCGTCGCCGAGTGCAAGAAAAACGGCGGCGGCGCCGTCTGCGACACGATGAAGGTGCCGGTCAGCAACTTCGACACCGTCCCCCTCGGCCCCGACGCCCCCGAGGAGCAGGGCCCCAACAGCCCCTACGGCTACCCGTGCCCGACCGACGGCTCCAAGCGCCAGGTCTCCACCGATTGCGAGCCGGGCGGCTCCTCCAGTGGTGGGACGAGTTCCGGTTCGACCACCAGCTCCGGTTCGACCACCAGCTCCGGTTCGACGACGAGTTCGGGCTCGACGACCAGCTCCGGTTCGACGACGAGTTCGGGC
>JAAFHJ010000595.1 GCA_013298325.1 Myxococcales bacterium
CGCGGTCTACCGTCGGGCGCTCGGAGGCGCCGACGTGGTCCACCGGGTGACGGCGGAAGGGACGGAAGATTACGTGGTGTTCGCGGAACGTCCGGCGTCGCCGGAGCTGCGGTACGACGTGGCGCTCGAGGAGGGGGTGGCCGGTCTTCGGCTCGTCGGGAACGTGCTTGAGATGCTCGACGCGGCAGGGACGCCGAAGCTTCGAGTGAGCCCGCCGTACGGCCTCGACCGCGAGGGGAAGCGCTTCGAGGCGAAGCTCGCCGTGCACGGCTGCGCCACCGACACCGACCCGCGGGGCCCCTGGGGGCGGCCGGTGACGACGCCGGGCGCGCGGACGTGTGAAGTCGCGGTCACGTGGAGTGACGCGGTCGCCTATCCGGCGATGGTTGACCCGAGCTGGGTCGCTACCGGGAGCCTCCCGGCAAACCCCGTCTTCGCCTCGTTTCAAACGCCATTCGTCGCCGGGAAAGTGCTCGTTGCGCTCGATGCACCGGCGGCAAGCCAGCTCTACGACCCCGCGACCGGCACTTGGGCAGCAACAGGCGCCCCCGCGTATTCTCGCCTTGGTGGTTTTGCGCACGGGTACGCTCATTTGAGGGCTGTGCCCAACGGCGCGGTACTTTTCGGCGGCGAGTCCAACAGCTTGAAGACGGAAGTCTATTCTGCCGGGGTCTGGAGCGCGGCGGGCGACGTCTCCGGAGTTGGTGCCGTCCGAACGGCTTCCGTTGTGCTCCGAAACGGTGACGTACTTCGGTTCGGCGGGATGGCTCCCGGGTACGGTCCGGCGCTGGCAGAAGCAAGCAGATTTCGGCCAGCGGCCGGCACGTGGGCCGTCGAAACGCCAATGCCCACAGTGCGGCGCGACGGGCAAGTAATTGCTCTCGACGATACCCACGTCTTCATCCCAGGTGGCTTGCTCTACCAAAGCACCTGCACCATGACCTCACGTGCGGACATCTATGACACGGTGGCGCAAACCTACACGCGCGTGGCCGACATTCCATCGGGCGTCGCGGGGGCGGCTGGAGCGATGGCACTTGACGACCAAGGGCGCGCACTTCTGCTGCAATCCGTTTGCGGTGGCGGCGCGGGCCGGTACGATCCTGCGACGGGCGCTTGGACAGCCATCGCGTCCCCGGCGTTCAATATCGGCGGCTTCGGCGCCGCGCCTATCGCAACGTCCGCGGCGACGGGCCTGTTGGCGTTCGCTGGTGGCGGCGCCTACGGTCCCGGGGCAGCGAGTGCATTTCGGTACGACGGCGCGGGTGCCGCCTTCGTCGCGGATGGTGCGACGTTCAGCCAAGGCGTAGCGCTGGCTATTTCGGCGACTACCCTCCCCGACGGGCGGATTTGGATGCTCCGGAGCGACGGGAAGACCGAGACATTTGGTTGCACGGCACATGCGGCGGCGGCGGCGGGGTCGCGGTGTCCTGCGGCGGCTCCGGTGTGCGATGCGACGGCGACGTGTGTCGCTCCGCTTGCGAACGGCACGGCGATCCCTCCGAACGCCGCTCCGAACAACGCCGCTCCGTTTGACGGGACGTGCAACGCGACGTCGAAGGCGCTTTGTGCGTCCGGCGCGTGTTCGGCGGCAGACAACAAGTGCGGGGCTCTGAACGGGGAAGTTGCAGCAAATGCGGGGCAATGCCGCTCGGGTGCGCTCGGCGCCGATGGGAAGTGTGGCCTGGCCAACGGGCAGCAGCCGGGGGCGGGCGGCGCGGCGGAGTGCCGTTCCGGCGTCATCGGCGCCGATGGGAATTGCGGAAAAGCGAACGGCGAACCGGCGGGCGCCGTCGCCGAGTGCCGTTCGGGCTTCTTCGCGAACGGTTTCTGCGGCCGGGCCAACGGCGACCAGCCGGGGGCGGGCGGCGCGGCGGAGTGCCGGTCGGGGGTCGTCGGCGCCGATGGCAAGTGTGGGAAAGCCAACGGCGAATCGGCGGCGAACGCCGGTCAATGCCGCGTCGGCATTCTTGGGGCCGACGGAAAGTGTGGCGTCGCCAACGGTACGCAGCCGGGGGCCGGGGGTGCCGCCGAATGTGCGTCGCTGGTCGTCGGCGCCGATGGAAAGTGCGGGAAAGCGAACGGCGAACCGGCCGCAAACGTCGGCCAGTGCCGGAGCGGCATCCTCGCCCCCGACGGCATCTGTGGGCTCGCCAACGGCCAGCAGCCGGGCGCCGGCGGCGCGGCAGAATGCCGTTCCGGCGTCGTCGGGGCCGATGGAAAATGCGGGAAGAGCCTTGGTGACGCGTGCGTCCCCAATCCCGCAAACAACCCCTGCCGAAATCCCTTCGCCTGCGACGCTGCCTCGCTGAAGTGTGACGCCGACCAGGATGGCGATGGCCTCTCCGACGCCACCGAAGCGCGCCTCGGGACCGATCCGCTTAAGGCCGATTCGGACGGAGACGGCGTGAAGGACGGAGCGGAAGTCGGCCCCGACGCGGCAAACCCCAAGGACACCGACGGCGACGGCAAGATTGACGCCCTCGACACCGACGACGACGGCGACGGCATCCTCACCAAGGACGAACTCGGCGCCGGCGGCCCCAACGCGCCCCTCGATACCGACGGGAACGGCAAGCCCGACTACCTCTCCGCCGACGATGACGGCGACGGAATCCCCACCGCCAAGGAAATCGCCGACGCGAAGGCGGCCAACCTGACCGACGACGTCGATGGTGACGGCAAGAAAAACTACCTCGACACCGACGCCGACGCCGACGGCATCCTCGACAAGGACGAACCGACCGACGCCAACAACGACGGCATTCCCGACTACCTAAAGTCGAGCAAAGTCGACTCCGACGGCGACGGGCTCTCCGACGACCTTGAGCTCACCCTCGGAACCGACCCGAAAAAGGCCGACTCCGATGGCGACGGAATCCCCGACGGCGTTGAAGTCGGCCCCAATCCCGCAAAGCCGATCGACACCGACGGCGACGGCAAGATCGACGCCCTCGACACCGACGATGACGGCGACGGCATTCTCTCGGCCACCGAAATCGCCGAAGCAAAGGCGGCGCGTGCCAGCGACGACGTCGACGGCGACGGGAAGAAAAACTGGCTCGACACCGATTCGGACGGCGACGGCGTCCTCGACAAGGACGAACCGACCGACAAAAACGGCGACGGCGTTCCCGACTACCTGAAGTCCAACAAGACCGACACCGACGGCGACGGCCTCCCCGACGACGTC
>JAAFHJ010000597.1 GCA_013298325.1 Myxococcales bacterium
AGCGGGCGCCGATGCCGGAGCGGGCGTCGATGACGGTGCGACCCTCGAAGGTGGCAGCTGCGCGGTGACCCCGGCAACCTCGGGAGCGACCGGTCTGTTCGCCATGGTCGGCCTGGCCGTCGCTGCGATCTTCGGCCGCACGCGCAAGAAGAACTGATCCGAGCGGATCGACAAACCCCCGAGGCCGGTCTCCGGTTTCGGGGGTTCGTGCGTTCGCGTGGGCCAAATCCCTACGGGGAATTCGCAACGTCGGCGCGCGGGCGGGCTTCGAGGTAGAGGATTCGGGCGAGCATCGCGAGGAGGGCGAGGCTCCCGGTGAGCACCAACGCGATCGCCCAAAGGCCGACGTGCATGCCGAGGCGGCGGGCCCGCGGGAGGAGTGCGCTCCAGGCGATCGACGATGCAAGGAGGAGGTCGAACCAGACCTGCGTCGACCAGGGGCCGCGGGTGTGGTCGGCGAGGAGTTGGGGGAAGCCCTCGGTCACGAGGGCGCGCACGCTGATGACCGAGAAGACTGCGAACGCCGCGATCGGGAGGGCGATCGCCGGCGCTTCCGCCTTCTTGGCTGCGAGCGTCGTGACGGCGAGGAAGGCGACGAGCACGACGGCGCCGACGACGAAGAGGATGCTGGAGATCATGCCCCCCTTCGTTCATCCTCCCGGCGGTGAAGACCATGACCCGCGAGGTCAAGCCTGTCGCCACCGCCTTTGGCGCGCTCGTCCGTGGCCACCGGCGGGCGCGGGGGTGGAGCCAGGAAGAACTCGCCCTCCGCGCGGAGGTGTCGACCCGGCATATGAGCTGCCTGGAGACCGGCCGTTCGCTGCCGAGCCGGGAGATGGTGCTCCTCCTCGCCCGCACCCTCGGCATCGACCTTGGTGCGCGTAACGAGCTCCTCTTCCGCGCCGGCTTCGCGGCCGCCTTTCAGAAGCGGCCCCTCGACGACCGCGCGATGGCGCCGATCCATCGGGCCGTCGACCTGATCCTCGCCCAGCAGGAGCCCTTCCCGGCGGTCCTCCTCGATCGCACCTGGAACCTGCTCCGCGCAAACCAGGCCGCCGCCCGCCTCTTCATGACCTTCCTCGGCGCTCCGCTCGCACCGGTGGAAATGGGCCCGCTGAACCTCGTGCGTGCGCTCTTCGATCCGGCCGGGATGCGGCAGTACATCGTGAACGGCGACGAGGTCGATACCGCCGTCCTGGAGCGCCTCGCCCGGACCCAGGCGGCCCACCCGGGGGATCCCGTCCTAAGTGCGCTCGTCGACGACGTCCGCGAAGGGCTCCCCCGTGGAGGCGGGCTCGTCACCGATGGGGCGCCGGTCGCCGTGCTCCACCTGCGCAAGGGGGCGACGGAACTGAAGCTATTTACCGTGCTTACCAGCATCGGGACGCCCCTCGACGTGACCGCGGAGGAGCTCACCATCGAGTCGCTCTTCCCCGCCGACGACGCCACCGATCGCTGGTTCCGGGAGGGGTTTTCCGCGGTGGTCGCTGGGGAAACCGTGTAGCGACAGGCCGTGACCCGAATTCTTTTTACGCTCCCCCTCGTCGCCCTCGTCACCCTGGCCTCCCTGGCTGCGTGCGGAGGGAACCCCGTCGAGCCGGCCGCCGCCGCAACCCCTTCTGCGACCGCGTCTGCCGCGCCGGTTGCCCCCTCCGCGACGGTCGCCCCGTCGGCGACGGTTGCGCCGGTGGCAACCACGACCGCCCCGCCGGACGGCCCCGTCCCCGGCGGCCCCGTCCCCGGCGGCGACCGGGACGCCCACGGCTGCATCGGCTCGGCCGGCTACACGTACTCGGAGCTCCGGAAGGAGTGCATCCGCGTGTTTGAAAAAGGGGTCCGCCTCGACCCGGTCCCGGCGGTTGCCGGCGTTGTCTCCGCGTTTGTGGTGTTCGCCGGCGACGACCACGCGGTCGCCAAGAACACGACCGTCGAAATCTTCACGCCGAGCGACCCCGCCTCGGTGATCCTCACGCGGGCAAAGAGCGGCGCCGACTACACGAAGGCGGGCAGCCCCCTCACGGCGACCTTCGCGAAGCGTTGGGAAATCAAGAAGGACGGAAAGACGATCTACGCGGAGTCGAAGTAGTCTCCACGCGCGTAGTTCGATGCAAACGCGCCCGTCCGCGAAGCGGGAGACGGCGCGAACAAACGCCCGAGGATCGCGAGATCTTTGGGCGTTTGTTTGTTTCATCGACCAGACTCAGCCCCTTCACGACCGGTGAACCGTAAAGACGAGTTGCGGGTGCGTCTAGGAATGCCCTAGGGACGACCGCATGGATCTATCGTTGCTGACGCGAGTTCTACGTGCTTCGACGTTCTCCAAACACACAGACTTTTTTGTCGAATGTGCGCGCCCCTGCATAGATATTGAGCGGACAGCTAACGCAGTCCCGCTCAACGGCAGTAGGTTTGGCGGAGCGCCCGTTCTCCCGCACGGAATGCAATGGCCGGAATCCCCGAACGGGCCCTACCGATTCCTCGCGCAGATCGACTGCAGCGAACTGCCCGCAATAGGCGCGGGGCTTCCCACGGCCGGAATACTGAGCTTTTTCGTCGGTGTAGATTCGGACGATGGCGAATTCTTCTGGCACAGCCCCGGGTACATCCAGGCGTTTCTATTCCCCCCGGGTACACCCTTGGTGGCGGTAAGTCCGCCGGCAGGCGTCGCCTTTGGGAAGGCTTGTGCGATCCGCTTTCACGCGGGCGTCGACCTCCCGTTCGACCCGTATCAGGTTAAAGACTGGCCATTGAGTGACGACGATGAGCGGGATGAGTACGAGAAGCTACGCGCATCCTTGCACGTGAGTCCCCACTATCTGCTGGGTTACCCCTCCCACAACTCCCTCGGCTACGATCCTACGCCAGGAGCAGGATGGCAGAGCCTACTCACGCTGGACTCCGACCCTGAGCTCGAGTGGCAATGGCATGATGCGGACAAGCTCCAGGTGTTCATCGAGACGGCGCGTCTGGGGAGGCTCGACTTTGCTTCGCTGGCAAGTGACGCCGGCTGAAGGCGCGCATCAACGACGCGATGGCCTCCTTGCAGCGCTGCGTTTCAAGCCACGAACAAACGCCCGAAGATCGCGAGATCTTCGGGCGTTTCCTCGTCGGCACGCGGCCTCTTAGACCGCTCGGTTCACGCGGGCGTCTTCGGTTTGCGGGTCTTGGCGACCGTCGTCGGGT
>JAAFHJ010000598.1 GCA_013298325.1 Myxococcales bacterium
TCCGTGACGGCGCGTGGACGTGTGCGCCGGTCCCCGCCGACATCCAAGACCGTCGCGTCGAGATCACCGGCCCCGTCGACCGCAAAATGATCATCAACGCCCTGAATTCCGGGGCAAACGTCTTCATGGCCGACTTCGAGGACGCGACCGCGCCGACGTTCGCCAATCAGGTCGAGGGGCAGATGAACCTCCTCGATGCGAACTCGGGCACGATTTCCCTGGAGCAAAATGGGAAGAAGTATGCGCTGAACGAGAAGCCGGCAATCCTCTTTGTCCGTCCTCGCGGCCTTCATCTTCCCGAGCGCCACGTCACCGTCGACGGAAAGACCGTCCACGGAAACTTGTTTGATTTCGGTCTCTATTTTTACCACAACGCGAAGATTCGCGCGGAACGGAAGACGCTCGGCGAAGGGGTCTATCTCTACCTCCCCAAGCTCGAGAGCCACCTTGAGGCACGAATCTGGAACGATATCTTCCTTTTTGCGGAAGAGACGCTCGGCCTCCCCGTGGGTACGGTGAAGGCGACGGTGCTCATTGAGACGCTGCCGGCCGCCTTCGAGATGAACGAAATTCTTCACGAGCTCAAAGAGCACTCGGCGGGCCTTAACTGCGGCCGCTGGGACTACATCTTCAGCTTCATCAAGAAGCATGCGTCCGACAAGAACGCGATTCTCCCCGACCGCGGCACGATCACGATGGATCGAGGCTTCCTCCGCGCGTACTCGCAGCTCTTGATTCAAACGTGCCACAAGCGCGAAGTGCATGCGATGGGCGGAATGGCCGCCTTCATCCCGGTGAAGGGGAATGAAGCCGAAAACGATGCCGCGTTCGCGAAAGTCAAAGCCGACAAAGAGCGCGAAGCCAACGACGGCCACGACGGAACCTGGGTCGCCCATCCCGGTCTCGTGGCGACGGCAAAGGCGGTTTTTGACGCGAAGATGCCCGGTAAAAACCAGCTCGCGAACAAGCGACTCGACGTCGCGGTCACCGCCGCCGACCTCCTCGCCATCCCCGAGGGGCCGCGCACCGAGCCGGCCCTCCGGCACAACATCAAAGTCGGCATCCAGTACATCGAGGCCTGGCTCCGCGGCAACGGCTGCGTCCCGCTTTACAACCTGATGGAAGATGCCGCGACCGCGGAAATTTCGCGGGCGCAGGTCTGGCAGTGGCTCACCTACGGCGTCGCCCTCGACGACGGCGAAAAGCTGACCGGGCAACGTTTCCTGACGATGGTCGGCGACGCGATGGAGGAAGTCCGCCGCGAGCTCGGCGACGACCGCTTCGCCGCCGGACGCTTCCCGGAAGCGCGAGATCTCTTCGAGAAGCTCAGCACGGCTTCCACCTTTGAAGAATTCCTAACGGTCCCCGCCTACGCGAAGATCGTGACATTGTAGTAACCCGAACGACGATCAAAAGGCACACTGTTTTTGCTGCAATTCGTGAGGAATGCAGTGTGCCTTTTGCAAAGTGACGACAGGAGAATTCCCATGAGCAACACCAACAACGCCGTCAACAACGCCGATTGGCTCGCCCAGCGCTTCGCCGGCATCACCCGCACCTACTCGAAGGCAGACGTCGAGCGGCTCCGCGGGTCTTACTCGGTGGCACACACGATCGCCGACCTCGGCGCGCGTCGGCTCTGGGAACTCATGAATTCGCGGGATTACGTCCACGCGCTCGGCGCCCTCACCGGCAACATGGCGGTGCAGCAGGTCCGCGCGGGGCTTGAGGCGATCTACCTTTCGGGCTGGCAAGTCGCCGCCGACGCGAATCTTTCGGGCGAAATGTATCCGGATCAGTCCCTCTATCCGGCCAACAGCGTCCCGTCGGTCGTGAAGAAGATCAACGCGGCGCTCCTCCGCGCCGATCAGATTGAAGCGGCAGAAGGCAAGGTCACCCGCAACTGGCTCGCGCCGATCATGGCCGACGCAGAAGCTGGCTTTGGCGGCCCCCTCAACGCCTACGAGCTGATGAAGGGGATGATTGAAGCGGGCGCCGCCGGCGTCCACTTCGAAGACCAGCTCGCTTCCGAGAAGAAGTGTGGCCACATGGGCGGCAAGGTCCTCATCCCGACCGGCCAGTTTATTCGCACGCTTACCGCCGCTCGCCTCGCCGCCGACGTCGCCGACGTGCCGACCGTTCTCGTCGCCCGCACCGACGCCGACAGCGCCAAGCTCCTCACGAGCGACATCGACGAGCGCGACGCGCCGTTTATCCTCCGCGGCGAGCGCACCGCCGAAGGCTTCTTCCGCATCAAGGCCGGCACGGAAACCGCGATTGCTCGCGGCCTCGCCTACGCCCCGTTCGCCGATGTGATCTGGTGCGAAACCTCCACGCCGGACCTCGCCCAGGCGAAGCAGTTTGCCGAGGGGATCCACAAGCAGTTCCCGGGCAAGCTGCTCGCCTACAACTGCTCGCCTTCCTTCAACTGGAAGAAGAACCTCGACGACGCCACCATCGCGAAATTCCAGCGGGAACTCGGGGCGATGGGCTACAAGTTCCAGTTCGTCACCCTCGCCGGCTTCCACTCCCTCAATCACGGAATGTTCGAGCTTGCGCGCAAGTACAAGACGGACGGAATGGCCGCCTACTCGGTCCTCCAGCAGGCCGAATTCGCCTCGGAGAAGGACGGCTACACGGCGACGCGCCACCAGCGCGAAGTCGGCACCGGCTACTTCGATTCGGTGGCCCAGGTCATCAGCGGCGGCACCTCGGCGACGCTCGCCCTCAAGGAATCGACGGAAGAACACCAGTTCTGAGCGTCGCCACAGCGTCGTATGACAAGCAAAAGCGAGGCCCCTCCACCGGGGACCTCGCTTCTTTTTTTGGCAGCCTTCAATGCCGGTAGGGAACGCCGACGATCGCCTCGACGTGGGAGGCGAGGTTGTCGAGGCTACGCTCGTAGGCGTGAAAGAGAGCGGTCTTGGGCGGTTCCCGGAGCAGCGAAAACGGAAAGCGGTAGGGGACGGCAAAGAGCGCTGCGAGGTGGTTCTTTGGTTTGAAAATGTCGGCGTCGGTCTTGTGTTCGCTCGTCAAAATGAGCCGCGTCCCGCCTGCAACAGGCTCCAAACGCACCCGATCCAACGCGACGTGACCACGGGAGAGGCGCGCTTCGATCGCGAGCAGTTCTTCGGCGCGACAGGCGGTAACCGTCCCGTAAACCCGTGTTCCGTCA
>JAAFHJ010000599.1 GCA_013298325.1 Myxococcales bacterium
GAGAATCTCGTCGCGGACCTGGCGGTCGCTCATGCGCCCTTCCCCCTCGTCGTGGGCGGTCAGCAGCTGACTGAGGAGGTCGTTTGGAGGCGTCCCACGCGTGGCGGCGGCGCGCCGTTCGTCAATCATGCGCTGGACGCGAGCGTCGAGGAGTTCGATGGCGGCGACGAGCTTCTTCCCCTGTTTTCCTGGGAAAAATCGCGGTTTTTGGAAAGCGATCCCCGCTTTCGCGAGCCGAGCGCCCCAGGGCCCGGGCCGCGCTTCGCCAAGGCGCTGGAGGCGACGACCGCCGATAATCTGAAGCAGGGCGAGCGCCGACGGCGAGTTTGCGCTCGTCCAGTCGAGGGCGTCGGTCAGCGCGTGCCCGATCTCATCCGCTTCCCCAAAGGTATCGGCATCAAAGAGGGTTTTTCCCGCGATCGACATCGCAATACGCGTGGTGTCGCGATGAATCAGACGTGTTTCTCCGTCCTTCCAATCCGAAATCGCGCGCTTGGTAACGGCGACCATTGCGTCGCCGTAGCTCTCAAGGCGCTTCGGATGAAACAGCGGAGCCATCCATTTTCGTTGGCGGCGCCACAGCTCGCCGTCACTCGTAAACAGCCCCTCGCCGCCGAGCGGCTCCAGGGCGTACTTGAGGATGAGCGACTTGTCGAAGCTCTTGGCTTTGTCGATCAGGATTTCTTGCAGCAAATGCGGGTCGTTGATGATGACGACATCGGGCCCGGAGGCGACGAACCGCAAGCATCCCGCCGACCCCGCGGGCGCCTCGCGGACGATGCGCTCAAGGAAGCCGCGACGATCGCTCGAGACCACGCGGTTATGCCCAAAGAAGCGCTCAGCGCCCCCCAAGACCGGCATTTGAGCAACGGTTCCGGATGTGCGCGGGGCTTCGGGGTGGACGGCGTTCATCGCCGCCGAACGTTACTACAAACGACCTACTTTCGACTTTTTTCGACGATTTTCCGGGTCACCCGATGTCGGTGCGAGAACAGGAACGCGAGGGCGGCCCCGCCAAAAGCGACGCGGCTAAAGGCCCCGGCGATCCCAGGATGGTGACGAAAGCGGATGGAGTCGATGAGGCGCGCTTGCGGTTCTCCATTCTTTTCAGGAGCTTCCTCGACGAGGTGAGTGTGCTCCCAAAAGGCGAGCGGCCCCTCTTCTTGGACGTCGATGAAGGAGGTCGCCGTCGGCCCCGCCTGATGGCGCGCGTGCCAGGAGACTGGAATCGGGCCGAGCCAAAGGCGAAATTCGAGGTCGCCGTCCTGGAGCGAGGTGCGACGGTCGGCGAGAACCTGCAGCACGCTCCCGGGCGGCGTGAGGAGTGCGAACACGTCCTGGCGCTCGTGGAAGGCGTAAAGAGCCGCCGTCGTGCACGAAAAGGTGCTCTCGCGCCGAAAAGTTTCGAAGGTCTGCGGGTCGTTCATCGCCGGTTGGATGTTCCTCACGTCGGTCGGTCGCCGCTTGCGTCGCCGGCCATCGGCGAATACGGCTAGCGGCCATGGCGACCGCCTCCGACCCCAAGCTCGATGCCCTTCGCGCGCACCTCCGTAGCCTGGGCTCGGTCCTCGTTTGCTACTCGGGCGGCGTCGATAGCGCGTTTGTTTTTGCCGTCGCCCACGAAGTCCTCGGCGACCAGGCGATCGCCATGACGGCGGTCGGACCGAGCCTCGCATCCTTTGAACGCGTCGAAGCCGTTGAAATCGCGAGACAAATTGGGGGCCGGCACGAACTGGTCGAGAGCCACGAGATCGACGACGAGAACTACCAGCGGAACGGCACCGACCGCTGCTTCTATTGCAAGAGCGAACTCTATCGATTGAGCGCCGCAAAGCTCCAGGAATGGAACCTGGGCGTCGCCGTCAACGGCACCAACCTCGACGACCTCGGCGACTACCGTCCGGGCCTCGAAGCGGCGAAGAATAGCGGTATTGAGAGCCCCCTCGTCGCGTGCGGATTCACGAAAGAGGACGTCCGCCGTTGCGCGAAGCTCGTCGGCCTCGGCGTCTGGGACAAGCCGGCCGCCGCCTGCCTCGCGAGCCGCCTCCCCTACGGAACGACGGTCACCCGCGACCGCCTCGAACGCATCGGGGCCCTCGAAGACGCGCTCCACCGCTTCGGACTGCGGCAAGTTCGCGTGCGTTTTCATACGCTTGACGCCTCGGAGGGGACCCGCGAAGCGGCCCTCGCCCGCGTCGAGGTGCACCCGCAGGAGCTCGAAGCGGCCTTCGCCGTCCGCGAGCGTATCGTCGCCGCCGGGAAGGACGCCGGCTTCGCCTTCGTCACGCTCGACCTCCAGGGCTACCGAACGGGGAGCCACAACGAGCTTCTTCAAAAGCGCAGTCTCCCGATTCTGTAGGAGACTTTCCAAAAAAAGAAGGCGCCCCCCGCTATCGGAGAGCGCCTTGCTTTATGGAGAATCTTCGCGATTTAGCGGCGATTCTTCTTGCGCCCGAAGAGGGCCGCAACCGCGAGACCGAGGGCTGCGAGAATGCCGGTCGCTCCGGAATTCTCCGGCGTCACCGCGCAGCCGCCCCCTTCGATCGATCCTTCGTCGGAGCCGGCGTCGGCCCCCGCGTCTTTGCCCGCATCCGGAGTGCCGGAGTCGGCGCCAGCGTCGGTGACGACCGGCTTCGGCTTCTGGAGGTAATCCTTCACGCCGTCGCCGTCGGCGTCGGTCTTTTCGTCGCCATCCTTGATGCCGTCGCCGTCGCTGTCGGTGTCGAGCCAGTTCTTCTTCCCGTCGCCATCGACGTCGTCGGTCACCTTCGCGGCGGTAGCGTCGGCGATTTCGTCCTTGGTGAGGATCCCGTCGTTGTCGTCGTCGGTGTCGAGGGCGTCGATCTTTCCGTCGCCATCGCTGTCGATCGGCTTCTTCGCATCAGCGCCAACTTCGACGCCGTCCTTGAGGCCGTCGCCGTCACTATCGGCATTGTTTGGGTCGGTCCCAAGGTTTTTTTCCTGGGTGTCGGTGAGGCCGTCGCTGTCGGTGTCGGTGTCACAAACCTTGGAATTTGCGTCACAAGCGAGGGCGCCGCGGCATGGATCATTGGCGGGATTCGCCGTGCATGCGTCTCCGAGAAGGAGGCCACATTTTTTGTCGGACGCGCACGCGTCGACGCGACATTCGCCGTTGGCGGTGCAGGTCGCCCCTTCCACAAAGCCACATTTC
>JAAFHJ010000006.1:0-22297 GCA_013298325.1 Myxococcales bacterium
GACGGGGACCCACGGGGCGTCGGTAAGTTTGCGCGCGATTCGGGCGACGACAAAGCCGAGCGTCACGAGAATCGCGACGCCGGTAAACATGATTCCTAGGGAAATCTTCGATTCGGGAAGGCCGAGCTTGTGGAGGGCGCTCATCCATAGCGTCCACAGAAGATTGGTGTACCCCTCAACCGGCGCTTCGCCCACATTCCAGGTGAGGCCATCGCCCCGCGAGAAGTTGCGGGCGTACCGCATCGAGATCATGGCATCTTCGAAGAGTACGAACCAACGCGTCCCCTGGGCCACGAAGCTCGTTCGCCACAAGAACAGCGCATAAAAGGCGAGCGCTGCCCCGAGGAAAAGCCGCAGAGGCCCTTTCGTGGGCGCGTCGCTGGCGCTCAAAAGGGGAGTCGACCCCGCATTTTCCGCCCCTTTGGCGGAAACATCCTCTCCATCGCGTCCGTTCCGCGTTTCCATCGCCTATCCCTCTTTCGCCGCAGACCAGGGTGCGAGAAGATAACAGAAGGCCGTACCTCTTCGTCACTATTCGGTGACGCTTTTGGAGGCACCAGCGCCCGGAACCACCATGAAGCTCGACGCCCCCGCCCTCCTTTTTCTCGGCGATTACTATGGAACTCTCGCGGCTGCTCGCTGCCTTGCGGCCAAGGGGGCGCCGGTCGATCTCGCCGACGCCGACCGGATGAACCGGACTTGGGCATCAAAGGCGGTCACGACGCGCCACTTCGCGCCCCCGCTCGACGATGTGCCCCGCTTCCTGGCGTGGCTCCGCGAGCACGGGCGGATGCACCCGGGCGCCGTGCTGTATCCGGCGAGCGATGAACTGGTATTTCTTTTGGCGAAGCATCGCACCGAACTCGCAGGGTCCTTCCGGATGTACCTGCCCGAAATCGACACGATTTTTCGCATCCTGAACAAACAGCGACTCAATGAGGCTTGCGCCCGAGTGGGCGTCGACATTCCGACGACCTTCTACCCGAGGAATGAAACCGAGCTTCGCGAAGTCCTCACCCAGCTCGGGGATCGTCCGTTCCTCCTCAAGCCAAAGACGCAAATTCAGCTTCGCAGCGGCACAAAGGCGGCGGAGTTTGATCGCAATGACGACCCGGTAGCCGCGTTCAACCGTTTTGTGGCCGAAAATCCCTACGGGAGGGAACTCCTCGACCACGACCCCGAAGTGCAGTGGCCGATGGTGCAGGAGTTCCTGCCGAACGCAGCGGCGGCGATCTACAGCTTGGCGGGATTTATTGACGAAAAACACGACATTCCGCTAGCACGAGCGTCGCGAAAGATCCTTCAACGGCCCCGTAAACTTGGAATCGGTCTCTGCTTTGAGAGCGCTCCAGTTTCCGATGAAATCCTGCGCAAGGTCGGAGCGTTGTGCAAAGACCTCGGCTACCACGGTCCGTTTGAACTCGAGTTTGTTGAGCACGAGGGGCGCATGCTTCTCATCGACTTCAACCCTCGTAACTACTCACAGATGGCATTCGAAATCGCGCGCGGACTGCCTACGCCGTGGCTCCAGTACTTGGCGGCCACCGGCCAGGATGAGGCGCTCGAAACCGAATGGAATCGAGCAGCGGCGTGGAAGCCCGAGGGGGAGTGGGTCTACACCCATCGAACGCTCCTCGCGCTCGTACAAGGTACACAGCTCTTCGAAAAAGCCGCAAAGAAGCTCTCCGACGAAGACTGGGGCGGGTGGGCCATTCGTCATCAGGGACGGCTCGTCGACGCCGTGCGCGACGGTCGGGACGTCGGCCCTGTGCTCGTCGATGCCGTGAAGCACCTCCGCTACTTTGCGCGCCACCCGCGGAGTTTTTTGCGGAGTTTTGCTCGCTAGCCACGAATTCGCGCAACACTCGCGCGGCTGCGTCCGATAGGGGCGGATGCCGCGCCTGTCCCCTGCCCCTCCCGTCGTCAACGCCGACTCTGCCATTCCTCTCAGCGAGTCCGACGTCATCCTTAGCGGTTCCAGTCGCCGTGACGCGCTTCCTGCGCCGCAGCGGGAGCCATCCGCGCTAGCATCACGCGCTCCGAAGCTCCGACGTATGGACAGCGAACCTTTCGCCAGAGGGGAAGAAATTCCCGGAACTCCCTACCGTTACGTGTCCGTCTTGGGCCGTGGCGGGCAAGGGACCGTCGTGGAGGTGGAGCACACCTTCCTCGGGTCGCGGGCAGTGATGAAGCTGCTGAATCCCCAGCACGTCGATCGCCACGACCTCTCCGGGCGGATGCGGGACGAGGCGCGCGCGCTGGCCGCGATCCGCCATCCGAACATCGTTCGCGTCACCGATGGCGGCCTGACCGCCGAGAAGCAGCCGCGGCCGTTCTTCGTAATGGAGAAGCTCGACGGCGACACACTCCTCGCGATCCTCCGGCGACGGGCCGACGGCCTACCTCTCCGATCGGCGATTGCGATCGCGGCGGAGATCCTCGACGCCCTCGATGTCGCCCACACGACGCACCGCATGATCCATCGCGATGTAAAGCCGGGGAACGTCTTCCTTGCGCGAATTTCGCCGGTAGAAGTGCGCGCCGTTCTTCTTGATTTCGGTGTCGCGCGCATGAAGAAGCCGAGCGCGTTCACCGGGCAGCACTCCTTCGTCGGCACCTTCCAGTACGCCGCCCCCGAGCAGCTCCGCGGCGAGGTGAGCCCCCAGAGCGACCTGTACGCGCTCGGGCTGATGCTTTTCGAGATGCTCGTCGGTCGCCATCCGTTTGCCGATGCGCAGAGCGTCCCCGAGTGGGTGCGCTTCCAGACCCACCGCGTTCCGCCCCGCGTCGATGAGCTTCGCCCGGAAATTCCGCAGCCGATTTCGCGACTTGTCGCATCGGCTCTCGCAAAGGATCCGCGGCAACGCCCCAGCACGGCACTTGCGTTCGCCTCCGAGCTGCGTCTTTTGCGTGCACGATACATCGATAGTCCGCAGGCGAACGGCGGCGAGGCGTACACCGAGGAAATGGCGGTCGAGCAGGTCGTCGCGCTCGCGCGCGGCGATGTCACGATGGTCCCTCCGACGGCGCGTGAACCGGAACGCCGCTCAAATCCAGGGAGTCCGTCGGTCGCGAACGCTCCGACCGCCTCGCAAGACTCGGAAGCGCTGGGACCGCCGATCCTGCCGGTCCCGATTGCGTTGCCGCAGCGGCCCCAAGATCCTCGACGCGCCACCGCCGACCTCCCGCCGACTACGGAGCGCCCGGCCCAGGGACTCCACGGAACGGCTCGTTTTGATGGGGAAATCGAAATTCCGCGGCAGACGCTCGCCATGGACGGGGCGCCTCGCGCGCAGATCGAACGGCCAATCGCCGTCGACTCGCAGCGCTCGCCTCGACCCAACGTAGCCGCCGCCTGGGGGGCACGCCCGCTGGACGCACCGGCGAAGACCCCAAACAACGATGAGTCGTGGAATCCCGCCGGCGAGGGTCGCGTCGCTGCACCGACCGTCGCGGCCGCCCGCAAAGGCTCTCGAACCGGCTGGGTGATCATCGTGGTCGGCCTGACTGGCATCGTTGCGGCGCTGGCCGTCGCCGCAGCCATACTTGGGACCCACCGCGCGCCTGCACCGCTCGCAAGCGCCCTCGCGGCAACGCCGGCGGCGAGCGCCCCAGCCGCCGCCGTTTCGTTGGCACCACCGACGGCAGCCCCTTCCGCCATTCCGGTCGCCCCCGCAGCAACGCCTGAAGCAACGAGCGCTGTTTCTTCCGCAAAACCGGTCCGTTCCGATACCCGCTCGTCAAAACCGGAGGGGAAGGCATCGAGCGAACCGAAGCCGGCGCCGACGGTCCACACGGCACCGGCGGGCGACGGCGTCCCCCGCGTGCAGTTCTAAACGCGCTCGCCGCGCCCTTTTCGCGTGGTCCGTGGGAGCGACGTCCGGCTTTCCGCGCAGAGGGCGAGGGTGTCCCTTTCGCCGCGCACAAGCCGCATCGCCCCCGCGTAGCCGATCATGGCGGCGTTGTCGGTGCAGGAGGCAAGATCAGGCAAGTATGCCTCGACATTGCGTTTTTTCGCGACGCGAAGGATCCGCGCGCGGAGGCCACGATTCGCCGCGACGCCGCCGCCAATGACGACCCGCGTGACGTCTTCGGCCTCCGCGGCGAGGAAGAGTTTCTGCACAAGAACGCGCGTCATCGCCTCTTGAAAGGCGGCACACAACGCGGCAATACGCGCGGGATTTTTCAAGATTTCTGGCTGCTTGGCGACGCGTTGGGCGACTTGCGTCTTCAGCCCCGAGAAGCTGAACTCGAAACCGCGAAGCATCGGCAGGGTGAACGGCTCTTCGTCGTGGCGGTCGCCCGCTGCGAGCGCCTCATGATCGTGGGCCAGCCGGTCGATGGTCGGGCCACCCGGATAGCCAAGACCAAGAAGTTTCGCTGTTTTATCATAGGCTTCGCCGGCAGCGTCGTCGCGGGTAGCTCCAATCTCGCGGATGTCGGTGAGGAGGGGACCATCGACGCGGTAGAGGGCCGTGTGGCCGCCGGAGACGAGGAGCGCGAGGTACGGATAGGCGGGGACGGCGTTCGTGCTGCCGGGCCGGATCGTGCGGACGGCGAGCAGGTGGCCGACGAGATGATCGACGCCGACGAAGGGGAGATCGGTTGCAAATGCGAGCGCTTTCGCGACTTGGACGCCGACGAGGAGGGCGCCGACGAGGCCCGGCCGGCAGGTGACCGCGATGCCGTCGACGCTGCTGACGTCGACGATGCCGGCCCGGGCGAGCGCTTCGCGGACGACATATTCGGCGTTCCGAAGGTGGTCGCGGGAGGCGAGCTCGGGGATGATGCCGCCGTAGGGGGCGTGGATCGCAATTTGGCTGTGGACGACGTCGGAGAGGACGTTCCCCTGGTCATCGACGACGGCGGCAGCGGTTTCGTCGCAGGAGGTTTCGAGGGCTAGTACGCGCACGGCGAGCTGCTTTTTTCCAAGGGGAACAGGGCAAAGAGACCACCGCCGGCGCTTGCCGGGGAGCCGCGCAACACGCGGACTTCGACGGTTCCGCGATCGAGCAACGAGACGAAGAGCGTCGTGTCGCGCCCCTGGGAATCAACTGCAGTATACACCATGTTTTTGGTGCGCCCCTCGCCGAAGGAGAGCGTCGCGAGCGGGTCGTGCCAGATTTGCGGGATCACCTGCAAGGGGGTCTTTGCGAAGAGGCCGTCGCTCGTCGAGATCGTCCCCGGGCGGTCTTGGATGCGGTCGGCGTCGAAGGTTAGGCAGAGCCGCACCCCCTCGCCGACGCCGGCGCGGACGAACGAGGCATCGACGACGACCCCTTCGTAGCTGCCGGTCCCTGTGGAAAAGCGGTCGAGGGATTCGCAGCCAAAGGTGCCGAGAAGCGCCAGCGGCAATGCGCCAAGAAGCTGCTTTTTCACGTCATTTTCCGGCGATGCTGGCCGCTGTTGCGCGCACTCGCGCCTCGGGATCGGCGGTCTTGCGCGTCGTCGCGAGCTTCTTTCCGGCGCCGGGATCGACAGCGGCAAGCGCGAGGAGCGCCCCCTCGCGGACGAGGGCGAACGGGTCGTCGGCGGCAAGGGCAGAGAGCCGAGCTACGGCGTCCGGCGAGGAAATTCGCTGCGTCCCGAGTGCTTTGGCCGCGGCGAGGCGGGTCGTCCAATCGGCGCTCTTCGTCGCTGCGAGCATCGCCGGCGCGAGCAGCTCAGCCCCTTCGCGAGGGGCCGACGCGAGAACACCAAGCGCGATCTTACGGGTATCGGCTTCGTCGCCGGTGAGCTCACGCCCGTCGGTGCCGGCGAGGGCTGCTGCAAGCGTGGCCGAGGCATCACGGCCGGGGATTCGTGCAACAAGTGCAAGAGCTTGCGCGCGAATCGCAGGATCGTCGTGGGACGTGTAGGGGCGGAGCTCGGGGAGGAGCCGGGCGAGGAGCGGCTCGACGACGGCGCGGTCTTCGGAGGTGCCATGAAGCGCGGGGAGGAACGTCCCTGCGCTCGGGCCAAAGGCCTCAAGAACGGCCCGCGCACGGACGCCGCCGGTCGCAAGTGCATGCTTCGCGGAGGCCTCGATGACGGCGCCGTGGGTCACGAGCGCCGGTCGAAATGCGGAGTCGGTAAGCGGAGTTGCGGCGAGGGCATCGAGAAAGGCATCGGCATCGAGGACCCCATCGCCGGGGAGCCCCCAGGGGACCGAATACGGTGCACTTTGCACATTCTTCCCCGCGAGGCGCGCGAGGCCGAGCGCGGAAGCATCGCGGAGGCGAGCGGCACGTGCCTGGCTCCGCGGACCGCCCGACGTCGCAAAAAAGAGAGTATCTGCGAAGAGTTCTGCCTTTCCATGCCCCTTCGTCGCCAGCGAGGCGAGGGCCAACTCGGCGACGAGCGGGTCGGCGCCACGGGCGGCATCTTCGACGAGTGCGAGGTCCTTCCCGTCGGAAAGCGATCCGATCGCCCACGCGGCGGCGGCCCGTGCGGCGCTCCCACTGTCGCTGGCTTGGAGCGTCTTTGTCAGCCGCGGCAGTGCCCCTTTGTCCCCCTGGCGCGCAAACGCGATCGCCGCAAATGCTTTCATTTCCGGCGTTCCGCGGTCGAGGAGGCGCTCTTGGAGGGGCCGCGCACGCTTGTCGTCGAGGCTGGTCGCTGCCCAGGCCGCTGCGACGGCGAGGCGGTCGGCGCTGGCGACGGCGTCTTCGCCGGGGATTTTCGGGAAAATCAGCGCGTCGTAGCGCGGCACAAGGGAAGACTCCCCGAGGGCGCCACAGGCGAGCATCGCGCGCACACGGAGGTCGGGATCTTGAGCCCCTTCCGCGTAGGAAAAGAGCGCCGGTGCCGCGTTCTTGTTCCGGACGTAGCCGAGCACCGCGATCGCCGTCCGCTGCTGGGAGGCATCGGGATCGGCGAGGGCATCGAGGAGCGGTTTGATCGCGCGCGAACCGATTTTCTCCAACGTTTCTCGCGCCTTCTTCGATTCATCCCCGCTTGCGAGCCGCGCCTTCTGGACGAGACCGAAGCTCATTTGCCCATAAATCTCGACGAGGAGCTTCCGGTAAAGAGGGCGCCCCGGATTGGCGAGGGCAAGCGGGACGAGTTCCTGTTCGAGGGTCTCGATGCTCCCACGACCCAAGTTAATTTGAGCAGATAGGCGCGACGCGCGCGCGACGAGCTCATCATCGGGGGCTCCCCGGAGCACCTTCCGAAGGAGGCGATCGGCCTCGTCGGTCTCCCCCTTGGTGAGGAGCAAATCGGCGAGCTGGAAGTAGACCAAAAAGAGCCGGTCGTTCTTCTCAAGCGCCTTCTTATAGGCGGCGATGGCGTGGTCGGTGTCTTGGCGTTGGCGGTACAAATCGCCAAGCTTTCTGTGACCTTCCGCGTCGTCCGGGTTCAGTTCCACCGCCTTGGCTGCGTAACGGATCGCGTCGGCGTCCTTGTAGGTCTGGAGGGCGTAGCCGGCCATGCGCTGGTAGACCTGGCGCGCCTGCTTCGGGTCGACGGCGGCGAGCTTTTCGAGGGCGGCGATCGCCCCTTCGAGCTTGTTTTGCTGAACGAGGACGCGCTCCAGCGCGAGGTACGCTTCCGTGTCGCCGGGGGCGAGCGTCGTGACTTCGCGGAGGGTCGCCTCGGCATCGGCCGGTTTTTGCAAACGAATTTGCACTTCCGCGAGCAGGCGACCGGCGTCCACGTCGGCCGGCTTGCCATGAAACGCGGTATTCAATCGCGGTACTTGGGCGTCGAGGATCTTCTCCTGACCCCACAAGGAAACGATACGCGTGCGCGCTTCGCGGGCGAGGAGCTTGTCGCCGCTCTCTTTCGCCTTCTTGTCGAGTTCCAACCAGACATTCCGCGCATCCGAGAAATTGTGCATGCGTTCATGCACCGCCGCGAGCTGCTTTTTGTAGGCGGCGCTGTTCGGATCGAGGCTCACCGCCTCCTTCACGGCGACGAGCGCATCGGGCGCCTTGTCGTGTTCCAGGTAGACGTCGGCGAGGGCCGAGAGGGCACGAGCACGCGGCGTTACCGCAGTGAGAATGCGGCGCCAGGTCGCCAACGCGAGAGCTTCGTTGCCGGCGGCGAAATAGCGATCGCCGAGATCGGCGAGGTGGGACGGGTCGTTCCCGTTCGAGGAGGCGAGCCGCTCGAGCACTTTTGTGCCGCGCGCGTTTTCACCGATACGACCATAGAAATCGGCAAGACGGCCGAGGGTATCTTCGTCACTCCCCCCGCGGGCTTCGAGCTCGGTCAGCAACTTGAGCGCGCGGGCGCGGTCGCCACGGGCGAGGAGCGCTTCGCACTCTTCGAAGACAAACGTCGGATTGTTCGGGGCGGCACGGACGAGCGCTTCGTACTCGGTGATCGCTTTGTCGAGCTCCCCCTGACTTTGGAGAAGACGAACCATCTTCAGGCGAAGATCGATGTCGCGCGGGTTCTGGCCGAGCGCCTTCTTGTAGGTCGCCATCGCTTTCTCGACGTCGCCCGTTTCCTCGTAAATTCCGCCAAGTAGCGCAAGATGATCGAAGTCGGAGGCGTGGTCGGCCTCGAGCTTGGCGACGAACTCGGGGAGCTTCTGTTCGGCCCGGTAGACATCGGCAATCAAACGCAAGATCGGGTTACGCACGGAGGCTTCGCGGCCTGCCGTCCCAAGAGCGCGGTTGAGCGTGGCGAGCGCCTCCGGGTATTTCTTCGCACGGAGCTGGGCCTCGCCGAGCTCCTTGAGGACCGGCGCGAGGGTGCGGTTGTCGCCGGCCGACTCGCGGGCAAGCACTTGGAATTCGGCCTCGGCGCGGTCGTACTCACCGACTTGAAAGAGCGCTCGCGCGAGCTCCCCTTTCACGTACAAAGTCCCATCGCGGCCGGAACTCTTTACGAGATCGGTGTGAAATTTCTTTGCCGCATCCCAATCCTTTTGATCGAGGCAAAGCGTCATGAGCGTCCGAAGAATCTGCCCTTTTTCGGCAGTATTCGTCTGCACCGAGAGCGCTTTTTCCCAGGCCGTGCGCGATCCGGTTGCATCGCCGCGATCCTGGAGGAGCCTCGCCTTCGCAGCATGAGCGGCCGGGTTGCTCGGTTTGTCGGCGATCGCTTTGTCGAAGGTACTCAGCGCGAGATCGGTGCGCCCATCGATGCGATAGACCCCGGCGAGACCGACGATCGCGCCATAGCCATCGGTGCCACCAGCGGCCGCTTTTGCCTCAAAATCTTTGATGAGGGCGTCGATCTTTCCGTCGCGATCCCGGTAGAGTTGCGCGAGCTTTTGAAGGGGCCCGGTGTTCCCCGGATCGCCAAGAACGACCTTTGTATACCGCTCGATGAGCTTGGTCGTCCGTTCCGCTTCGGCGGTGCCGTTCGCCGGTTCCGTGGTGCCGGTCCCTGTCGGTTTTCCGCCATTTCCCGTCGGTTTTCCACCGGTTGGCTTGCCGCCCGTCGGTTTTCCACCGGTCGGTTTTCCACCAGTCGGTTTCCCGCCCGTCGGCTTGTGGCGGCCGTGCGGATTGAAATCCTGCGCCATTCCCGACGGAGCGACGAGCGTGGTCGTCAGCCCGAGGGCGAGCGGCAGAAACAAGGAGCGGAAGAGCGACGGGGAACGCACCGGGCGACGATAGCGCCTGCCCGGAAATTCCGCGCTTGGAATGGACGCCAATCCCGCCGACGTTCAGCCTCGCCATGCATCGACGCCCCCCGATCGCCGCCATGCTGCTTCCCCTGGTGCTCTTGGTGGTCGCCTGCAAGCCGACGCCCCAGGAAACGCCGCAAGACGGCGCCGCAGCCGGCTCGGCGAGCGTAACTTCCTTGCAACCTACAGCGGTCTCAACGGCAAGCGCGGCGACTGCCGACGTCGTCAGTCATGCCTCTGAGGTGTGGACCGCCGACGGACCGAAGGTCCTTGCCGGGGAGGCGGTCGACGGCGACGCCCTCCGCAAGCAGACCCATGATCGCATTCTTGCGGACAAATCGCCGGTGACAGTCCTCACCGGGGGGACGCCGCGTGAACTCGGCCGGCGCCTTTGTGAGGCGGTCGTTCCGAAGCGGCCGGCGAGCACACCGGTGCTCCTCAAACCGAATATGGGGGGCTTTGAATGGTTCAAAGCTGGCTCCGACAATGGCGTAACCGGGCGCACGACAGACCCTGAATTCGTCCGTGGCGTGATCCAGTGCCTGAAGGCGCGCGGCCACACGAAGATCACCATCGCCGAGGGGTGGGGGGCGAAGCATGCCGACTGGGAGAAGCTCGTTCAGGTCTCCGGCTACGGCGCGATGGCCACCGAGGAGAAGGTCGCCCTCGTAGCGATGGACGACGACGGTACCTTCGATAAAATGGAAGGGAAACCGGGTCTTCCGCTCGCGATCGCCGGCATCGAGAAGACGAACGTCCCGACGCTGTTGATGCCAAAGATCCTCGCCGAGCACCTCGATCACGGCCTCTACCTGAGCCTCCCGAAGATCAAACATCACCGTTTCGGGGTTGCGAGCGTCGGCATCAAGGGGATGCAGGGGACGGTCATGCTTTCGGACAAGTCCCCCGCCTACAACAACAAATGGCGCATGCACAAAGAGCTCACTGTGGAGCTTGCGAAACAGGCAAAGAGCGACCCGGAAGCACGAAAGAGCTACGTCAAAGCGCTCGAAACCTTCGCGGAACGCATCGCGACGGTCCTCGAATTGGAAGCGCCCCACGCGGTGCTCGCCGAAGGGGCGCCGGCGATGATGGGGGATGGCTTTCGGGACCTGGTACCGGTCACGCCGAGCGTCGCGATCGGCGGGACGAACGTCATCGCCGTCGATCGAATTGCTCATGAATATCTTGGCGTTTGGGACAATGCCGCCCTCGCCAAGGAGCTTGGGGGGCACCGGACTTCGCCGCTCCTGGAAGCGGCCGCGAAGCGCTTTGGCGTGAGCCTCGACGGGATCGGCGTCGTCGGCGATGGGAAAGACCTCATTGCCACAAAACGCCCGTTTCATTTCGTCGGCATGGCCGGATTTACCCTCGACAGCGCCGCCGGAGCCGCCGTCGCCGGTGACGCATCGCCCCCCGAGGCGATCGCGAGCAAGGTCGTCGGCGCCGAGCCGGTCGTCGATGGGCGCGACGACCCCGCCTGGGCAGCGGCCAAACCGGTGCAGTTTGCAAGCAACTGGCGCGGTGAGGCGACCGGGATCGGAACTACGGCCCGCTTCCTCTGGAGCGCGAAGGGGCTGTACGCCCGCTTCGACCTTTCGCAGGCGGGGCTCCACACCGACACCGCGCACCCCATCACCGAGGAGCGCGCGAAGCTCTACGAGGAGGATTGTGTGGAGCTCTTTATTGCGCCGAATGCGGCAAAGAAGACCGCCTACGCGGAGCTTGAGATCGGGCCCTACGGGCATTTCTTGGACCTGTGGGTCGATCGAGAAGCGAAGAAGAGCGAGGTCGCCTGGAGCGCCGATGCCCAAATCGCGACGACGCGCGATCCCTCGAAACACCTAGCAATTGTGGAAGTACTCGTGGCTGCCCGTGAGATCCGTGCGGCGCTGGTGCCTGGCGCCCGCCTGCCGATGAACCTCTTTCGGATGGAAGGGGTCAAAGGGGATTCGGGGGGGCGGAAGTACCTCGCCTGGAGCCCCACAAACACGAAGACTCCCAATTTTCACGTCCCCGAAGCCTTCGGTGTGCTTCGCGTTGTCGCGGGCGAGTAGAGATTCGCTTCCGTTCTGAGAAGGGCGCGGTACCGTCCGGCGCCATGGCGTTTTTTCAAAGTCCTCCGACGGTTCCGCACCCCTGGACGAGCGACCCCGCCCTTCGCGATTACGTCCTGTCGCGGATCCCGGAGGCGCTGCGGGGGCGCGTGGAGGGGGAGCTGCGGGCGGTCGCCGATCTCGCGGGGGGCGAGCTGCTCCACCTCCTTCAAACGACCCACGACGAACCGACGCTGACCCAATGGGATCCCTGGGGCAATCGTATCGATGTCATTGAGCTTTCAACCCACTGGAAGCGGGCGGCCGAGGTCGCTGCGACGGAGGGGCTGGTGGCGACCGGGTACGACAAGAGCCTCGGCGCCCACGCCCGATTGGTGCAGTTTGCAAAGGTGTATCTCTTCCAGCCGTCGTCGAACGTCTACACGTGCCCGCTCGCGATGACCGACGGGGCGGCGAAGACGCTGCTGACCCACGGCTCGAAGGAGCTCCAAGAGCGGGCGGTGACGCGGCTTTTATCGAGAGATCCCAAGGTGATGTGGACGTCCGGGCAGTGGATGACCGAGCGGACCGGCGGGAGCGACGTCGCCATCTCGGAGACGGAGGCGCGCCCGAACGGGGATGGGACCTTCGGCCTCTTCGGAACGAAATGGTTCACCTCGGCGACGACGAGTCAAATGGCGCTCACCCTCGGCCGGACCGTCGATGAAACGGGGAACAGCCGCGCCGGTGGCCCCGGGCTTGCGCTCTTCTACGTCGAAACTCGGGATGATGCGGGGAAGCTCAATGCGCTCTCGATCAACCGCCTCAAAGACAAGCTCGGCACGAGGCACGTGCCTACCGCCGAGCTTAACCTTTCAGGAACACGGGCGATTCCGGTGAAGGGGACCGGCGACGGCATCAAGAACATCACGCCGATGCTCACGGTGACGCGCACCTGGAATGCCGTTTGTGCCGCCGGCGATCTCCGGCGCGCCACGGCGCTCGCCGTCGATTACGCCAAGAAGCGAATCGCCTTTGGGGGGCCGCTGATCGACAAGCCGCTCCATCGGCAGACGCTCGCCATGCTCGAGGCAGAGACGCGCGCGGCGCTGGTCGTCGCTTTGCGGGCCGCCGAGCTGCTTGGTCGCGAGGAGCATGACGTCGCCACCCCAGAAGAGCGCGATCTCCTTCGCATTCTCACGCCGCTCGCCAAGCTCGGGACCGGCAAGCAGGCGGTCGTCAACGTGAGCGAAGCCCTCGAGTGCTTCGGCGGGGCCGGCTACATCGAAGACACCGGTCTCCCGCGCCTCCTGCGGGACGCGCAGGTCTTTCCGATCTGGGAGGGGACGACGAACGTGCTCTCCCTCGACACGCTCCGGGCGATGAAGAACCCGTCTTCCTTCCACGCGCTCTTGCAGCATGCACACACATGCCTGCAACATGCAGACGTCTCGGTGCAGGATGCAGCAATCGTCGCCAAGCGCGCCTTCGACGAAGCGTCCGCCTGGCTCGAAGCGACGCTCTCCCAAGAACAGGGGCTTCCGGCGCTCGAAACCGGCGCGCGCGCCTTCGCGACGACGCTTGTCCGCGCCTACGGGCTCGCGCTCCTGATCGCGGAGGCATCGCGACCGGGCAGCGACCCGACCTGGAAACCGGCGGCGCGCACCTACGCAAAGACGCGCATCAACCACCTCGACGGCATCTTCGACAACGACGACACCGCCCAGCTTTTTTCGCGCCCCACGTGAAGCGCCCCGCCCTTCTTCGGCTCGCCCAGGGCCTTGGCGCGACGGCGCTCCTCGTCGGCGGCAGCCTCTACGGAACCGCCGTGCACCATGCACGTGGTGGGCAACCGCTCGCCACGGCGCCGACGCCTCCGCCGGAGGCTCGGTGGGTTGGCGCCTACTGGGTCGCCTACGAGAAGGACCTTTGTTCCGTGGAACAGGTCGACTTTTCTCCGATTACCCACCTGTTTGTTGGGCGGGCAGTGCCTCACGAAGATGGCACGCTTCGCATGGATGAAGACGACCCCGACAATGAAGCTTATGCAAAAGAGCTCGCGGTTCGTGCCCATCGCGTCGGCAAGAAAACGCTATTGATGATCGGTGGCGCCGGCACCTACGCCGGCTTTCGGGGGGCTGCTCACGCCCACCAGGAATCGTTGGTGCAGCAACTGATCGCCCTCGCCGATCGCACAAAAAGCGACGGCCTCGATCTCGATTGGGAGCCGCTCCCCCCCGAGGACGAGGGGGACGCCGTCGCGCTCCTTCAAGACCTCCATCGCCAACGCCCCGAGCTTCTATTGACGATTCCCGTCGAATGGGGGCGACCACCCACTGCCGCGTTCTTTGCGCGCGTCGGTCCCCTTCTTTCCCAGGTCAATACGATGACCTACGGAATGGCGGGGCGCTGGCCCCTCTGGAAGACCTGGCATTCCTCCGCGCTCCGCGGCGACGGCCCATTCACGCGGAGCTCCGTCGAGCGCGCCCTCGCCCTCCTTCTTTCGCGCGGCGTCCCCCGCGCGAAGATCGGCCTCGGCGTCGGCGCCTATGGGACCTGCTGGACGGGGGCGATGGGGCCCCAGCAAATTCCCTGGTCGGCGCGCGTCGCCGCCAACGACGGAGACCTCTCCTTCCGGAACATCGTCCGCGATTACCAGGTCGCCGGCGAGCTCCACCGGGACGAAGAGGCGCGCGCCCCCTGGCTCTCCTTCGCAGCCCCTCAGGGCCCCTTCGGCTGCCGCTTCGTCAGCTACGAAGATGCCACCTCGGTCGCCGAGAAGGCTGCCTTCGCGCGCACGGAGAAGCTCGGCGGGACGATGATGTGGACGCTCGCCCAGCAGCACTTTGAAGGGGCGGCCGATGCCGACCCGCTCCTCCATGCGATGGCGGGAACAAACCCGATTAAGTAAGGCGAAGTACCACCTTTCCAAAATGCTGCCCGGAGGCGAGGTGGGCGTAGGCCTCGGCGACGTCCTCCGTGGAGGAACCGCTCGCCGAAGCAGTAAATACGCGGTCGATCATGGGACGCTCGTCGCTCGCTTCCAAGGCGCGCACGTAGCGCTCAAACATGGCAACGGAGCCGACATAGACGCCGCGAATGGCGAGTCTCTTTTGCAAGATCTGGCCGAGGGCGATCTCCCCCTGAAAGCCGCTCAGCACGCCGACGAGCGCGGCGGTGCCGCCGAAACGGAGGGCGCCGAGGGTTTCGTTGAGGGTCGCGCCGCCGGCGACATCGACGACGGTATCGACGCCGCGCCCACCGGTCGCCGCGCGGACCGCCTCGGCGAATTTCCCGGCGGTACTTGCCGTTTCGATCACGGTGACGCCAGCACCAAACGCCTGCAACCGCTCAACTTTGCTGGGTGATTGCGTGGTAATCACCACATGAGCGCCGGCGCGGAGGGCGAGTTGGAGGGCAAAGATGGAGACGCCGCCGGTGCCGAGGAGGAGGACCGTCTGCCCGGGGCCGGTCGTCGTCACCTCGAAGAGCGCCTGCCAGGCGGTGAGGCCGGCACAGGGGAGCGCCGCCGCCTCCTCGAAACTCCAGCCGCGAGGCACCTTGACCCAGGCGTGGGCCGGGAGGACGACCTCCTCGCGCAGCATGCCGTCGCTCGCCCCGCCGCCGAGGGCGGTCGTGTGATCGTAGGCGCTGAGTTCGCCATCCCGCCAGTGGGGGAAGAAGTTCGCCATGACGCGATCCCCCCTTTGAAGGTGGGTGACGGCGTCCCCCACCTCGATCACCTCACCGGCCCCGTCGGAGAGCGGCACCAGCGCCGTGGCCCGGGCGGAACGCGCGACGAGAAGGTCACGATAATTCAGTGATACCGCATGGATACGAACGGCGACATCGAGGGGACCGAGGGGGGCCGACGGCGCCTCTCCGGACGCAAGGAGGATCGAAGAACCCGCTTCGGGGCGCGCTTGCAGTTGCCAAATCTTCATGGACTCTCTGCTAGGAACTCAACGACACAATCGCAAGTAGGTACAATTTTGTACCTAGTTACAAAGAGGGAACCGATGACCGTGCTGCCGCGCTCCAACTGCTCTGTCGAGACCGCCCTTGCCGTCCTTGGCGGCCGTTGGAAGGGGGTCGTCCTCTTCTGGATCCTCCAAGGGAAGCGTCGCTTCGGCGACCTCCGGCGCCAGCTCCCAACTGCAGCGCACGGATGCTTACGCTGCAATTGCGGGAACTTGAAGCCGATGGAATCTTGGAACGCTCCGAGCGGCGGGAGGGGCGCGTGGTCGTCGCCGAGTATACGTTCACCCCGTTTGGGCGCACCGTCGAGCCGCTCCTGCTCGCCCTTTGTGCCTGGGGGTCGCTCGTACAAACGCGCGCGGAACGTCCGGCGACTACGCTCGATTCAATTCCACAAGAGGGCGATCACAAACAGGCAACCGAGGACGACGACGAGCAGGCCCGGGAGGATCGCGAGCCCCGCCCGCGCCGCCGTGGAGGCGTGCGCGCCTGAAGGCGTACCGTCCGACTTCTGTGATTTTTCAAGCCTTTGAAGACGTTCCGCGTTCTCTCGAGCGCTCCCGAGAAAGACGAGCACCTCGACGAGCGCAGCCAAGACGAGCGCGGCCGTTCCTAGGGAAAGTCCACGATTTCGCGTTTGACGGCGGGCCGCTTCCAGGATGGGCGCCCCGGAAAACGGCGTCGTCCGCAGCGCAACGGCTGCCCGCTCGGGGAGGAGCGCCGCCCGCCCACAGAGGCCTGTGCCTTTCCCCGACGCAAACAGGCGCGGCGTGAAGGCAGGTAGCGGAGCGGGCGCTGGGAGAGCGAGGCTATCGATGCTCCGAAAGGCCTGAAAAGAGCGCGTATTTCGTTCCGCGGAATCGACGATGAAGGCGATGCGGCCGGCCGCCTTCTCGTCGCCGTCGGCGGGGCGGAGATCGCGCAGACCGGCGCCATCAAGCTCGGCGAGCCAGAGGCGGCGATCGCTCGGGAGGCCATCGACGACGACCGGCGTCGGGCGGCCTTCGAGAAGCGTGCGATCTGCACCAAAAGCGGGGACGCCGCTGCGCACGGGGACGTCGGCGGAGACCGCCGCGCCGAGGGCGAGTTGGGCGGTCGTGAAGGTGGCGGTGACCGCAAGCACGGCGCCCCCATCGGCGCACGCCTCCCGGGCATCGACGGTCAGCCCGCGAGAATCGTCTTTGAAGAGCTCCGGGTTTGCGATTTGAGCAGCCTGCGGACCGGTCACCCGCGCGAGCATCTGCTGGCCGATCACAAGGGGCCCTTCGAGGAGGGCGATCGCAAAACCTGAATTCTGCTGCGTTCTCAGCGGCAACCACGACGTCTCCAGCGGCGCGGGGGGCGGAACCGCGACCGCCCCTTCAAACAGGATTCCGCCATTTTCGCCGCGCACTTCGAGGGGAATTTCTCGCCCGGCTGTCGTTGTGACAACGACCGCTGCGATCCCGGCGGCGTCGGTCGTCACCGGCTTCCCGTTCACGACGATGGCCCGCCGCGGGCGCGGCATTTCGACGCCATCCTCGAGGTCGCTCGACGCCAGGACGACCACCGCGCTCCCCGCAAATTCGCTGGCAACCACAGCGCCGTGCACCGTAGGCGCCCGGTAGGTCGTGCCGAGGCGGAGACCGACGAGGAGCGTCAGCACCGCGAAGGCCGGCGCGGAAACGGCGAGCACCGTTGCATACGTCCGTCCGCGAAGCGGGAGACGGCGCGGAGTTCTCAACCAATGCGTGCGTTTCACCGCTCGGTCGCCGTGTCCCGGAGGAGGGTGACCTTCGCGACGCCGGCGTCGACGGTGACCGGAATTTCGGCGGCAGAACCGGTCCCGAGCCCGAGGGCGTCGTTCGCAAGACCAAGACTTTTCACGTTTTCTGACGCATGCACCACGACGGAACCGGCTCGCGCTTCGACGTCGATGTAGGCCGGCTTGCTGGCGTCGGCGCGGAGGAGGCGCACGCCGTAGGCGCGATCGTCGCTCGGGCGGACGGTCCGAAAGCGGACGTGGCTCGGGTGGGCCGGGCTCCGGACGGTCGCGACGGCGTGCACGACCGCCGCGATCTCTTGGGCGACGACGCCCCCCTCATGGCCGCGCCCAGGGAGCATCGTGCAGGTCGGCGAATAGCCAAGCTTCTTCAAATGATCACAAAAGAGTGTCGTTTGTTTGGGGGGGGAGACTTTGTCGGCGGTCCCGTGGACAAGGAGCGTCGTCAGGTGGAGGCCGTTCTCGGCGACGTCGTCGGCGTTGACCGCCTGGGCGGCGGCGTCGCTGGTTAAAATGCTGCGAACGTAGGTCTTCCGGTCGTAGCGGCTGTCGCCGAAGAAGCTCGCGACGACGTTGAAGCGATCGGGGTGGTGGTAGCCGATGGTCGTGGCGCCGGCGCCTCCCATGCTCGCGCCCCAAATGCCGATTCGCTCGGAATCAATCGGGAGAACGCTCATCACCGCGTCGAGGGCGAGCATCGTCTCCCGCTCGGCGGGGGCCGTGTAGAGCGAGTTCCCGAGGCCGCTCGGGAAGAGGACGACGACCCCATCGGCGTCTGCGGCGGCAAAGAGCTCGGCGTAGCGGAGGTAGGTAGCCGCGTCGCCCCCCCAAGGATGGGGCGCAACGAGAAGAGGCCGTTTTTCGCTCAGATTTTTCGCAAAATCGGCGGGAAGATACACATAGGCAGCGCCGGCGTCTTTGTGGGCATTGCTGCTCGCAAACGTAAGCGTGGCTACGCCCGCGGTCGGGCCCCCCGCCGCACCGACCGCCGGAGCGAATCCACAGGCGATCCGCGACTCGTAGCTGCCGACGTCGAGGGCGAGGTCAAAGGTCTTCGCCCCCGGCGGAATCGCGACGAGCCGCGGCGCCGTCAAGCGGTCGCTGCCCTTCGCAAGTGTTCTCCGATCCGGCTCGCCGGGCGGAGACGAGGGTGCAGCGTCGAACCCGAGCGTCTCGACGCCAGCACACGGCGGCACGAGGAGCATTCGCGCGCCAGAACCCGGTGAAATTCCGAAGGAAAGCGAATGCTTCCCCGTACGGGTGGTGCGCGCGAGGTCGCCCCACGCGACCGGTTTTCCATCCACACGAGCGTCCCCGATCGGCGTCGCCCCGGCAACGGCAAGCGGCGCGGCGAGGGTCGTCGTCCCCACGCGGCGCGGGAACGGCAGCGCAGCCGGTTGCGGTCGCGGAAGCGGAGATGGAGATTGCGACACCGGAGCGCTCGCGGACGCACTTGCTGCAGATTGCACGGAACTCAGTGCAGATTGCACGGAAGACGGCGCGGTCGGTGTTGGCGCAAGGGCGGCGGGCGGCTCCGGCGAACAGGCGGTCAACGCCAGAAACGGAGCCCAATTTGAAAGGCGCATTCTTTTCGCACTTCGCAGAAGTTTCCCCGTCTCCGCGCTCGAAACGGCGCAGCGCAGCAATTTTCCTAGCGTTGCGTGGAGGAGCGGTGGCGGTGTGCTCGGGGCGTTCACCGGCGCGACCGTCGCAGAACCAGAACGAGCACGCAAATGCTTGTAACCGGCATTCAGATTCCCTAGACCGCCCACGCGATGTCGACCCTCGCCGCAACCAAGTCCGAAGCCGGTAGCTTCCTCCGTTCTCGCCTCGGTTCGTTCCTCGCGGTGATGCCGCTCGGGGTGTGGACGCTGATGCACCTCTGGAACAACCTCTCCGCCTTCCAAGGGGCAGAGGCGTGGGAGGCGTCGGTGACCCATCACCCGCACCCCCTCGCCCAGCTCGTGACGAGCGTGGTGGTGCTCCTGCCGCTCGCGCTGCACACCGTGTGGGGGATCTCGCGACTGAAGTCGGCCCGCCCGAACATCGGCAGCTACGGCTTCCTCAGCAACGCGAAGTACCTCCTGCAGCGGCTCTCGGCGCTCGGCCTCCTCGGCTTTCTCGTCGCCCACTTGGTGAAGGCGTGGGCCCAGCCCCGCTTCATCGAAGGGCACGCGGAAGGCTTCGACCACATCGCGGCGTACATGCGGCACCACACGCCGACGACGATCGTCTATCTCCTCGGAACGCTTGCCGTTTCCTACCACCTCGCCAACGGCCTCGCGACGTTTGCGATGGGGTGGGGCATCGTCTCTTCCCGGGCGGCGCTGAAGAAGACCGACGTGCTCTCCTACGTGCTCTTCGTCATCTTCCTCGGCATGTCCTGGGGCGCCGTCTACGGGCTCTGGATGCAGGGTGCCGCCTTCCCGGCCCCGGTCGAGTGACCGAAAAGGACCGACGACTCCGAAAGGGCTCATTCTTGGAATGGGCCCTTTTTCATTTCGGGTATCGCCGCAGGCGGTGAGTCCGCCCGGAACCGCCGCAGGCGGTGAGGAAACGGCGCGCGGGACTGTAGCTATATGCGCGCCGTCAAAAGCTCCTAGAGGTCTCCCCATGAAAACGATTTGGATCGCTGGCGCCACCGGGCTCGTCGGCCAGTCACTGGTTCAGCGCCTGTCGACCTCGACCGCGCACACCGTCGTCGCCTTCGTGCGGAAGCGGAGCGCCCTCCAGGGGCCAGCACAGGTCGTCGTCGATTTCGACCACCTGGAGAACGCCGACGTCGGCTCCTTGCGCCCCGACGAGGCCTTCTGCGCCCTCGGCACGACGCGAAAAGTAGCCGGCAGCGACGAAGCGTTTCGCCGGGTCGATCTCGACTACGTCGTCGCGTTTGCGAAACGCGCCAAGGCGGCCGGTGCGCATAAATTTGTTCTTATTTCGTCACTTGGCGCCGATGCCTCGTCGAGCATGCTCTACGCACGCACGAAGGGGGAGGCCGAGGAGGCGGTGCGCGCCCTCGGCTTTGCGACGGTCGTTGTCGTCCGTCCGTCGGTCCTCGACGGCGATCGGAAAGAGTCACGCCCCGGCGAGGCGGTCGCCCTCGCGATCGGCCGGGTGATCGCCCCGTTGATGCTTGGCCCCCTCCGCAAGTACCGGCCGAGCCCCGTCGACGAAGTGGCCCGCGCCGCCATCGTGGCACTGCGCGAAAGCGAGAAAGACGGCCGCTCGTTCCGCATTTGTGAAGCGGAAGAACTGCCGTCTTTGGCACGCAACTATCACCATTGATTGCCGCCGCCGGGTCAAAAGAGCTCGACGCCGGACGCTTCCAACTGGAGCTTCGCGAGCGGCCGACCGAGCGCCTTCTCGGCCTCGGCGGTGCAGCCCGATTTGCCGTCTTTCGTCGGCTCGCTCGGGTCGCCGCACGCAGCGGCCGCCGACGGATCGGCGACGACCTTCGCCTGGACGCGGGCCTGCTTGCCGGCGGCGTCCCGGGGGACGAAAAAGGCGTGGCCGGCCATCTTGATGTGGGCGGCGGCAGCGGCCCCTTCGCCGGCCTGGGAGAGTTCCATCCAGCAGCCTCGGTGCTCACAGACCGCCGAAACCTTGCCGGAGACGACGACCTCTTTGCCAGCAAATTTGCTCGGATCCTTGGCGACGTCGGCGAGGGCGACGCTGCCCGGCGCCGCGATAGGTGTACCATACACCGCTTTCGACGCGGGCGGCGTAGCCGAGGCGGCGGGGGTCCGTTCCGAGTCGGCGCGGGCTTCCCCCGCTTCGATGCGGCTGCAGCCCGTTTCGCCGAGCGTCAGGGCACCGGCGAGGAGGAGCACAAACGCCAGCGAATGTGCTGGGAGCGGCGTCGCGAGAGACCGCGGGCCCACATTCACAGGGGTAGCGAAAAGACCGGGATTCACGGGGCGCATGGTCCGTCGGCGTAGCTCGCAGCGGCGCGCGGGGCTATGCCATTTTGCATGCGCCTTCTCGCCCGCGCCTTCACCTTCCTCGTCGCCCTCGCCACCGCCCCGGTTCGCAGCGTCGTTCGACGGCGTGCGGTTCCGAAGGGGTCGATGGTTCACGTTAAATTGCAGGGGAAAATCGTCGACATCGACGGTCCCCTCCCCTTCTTTGCGCGCTTCGCCGGCGCCGCCCCACGGACGAGCCTCCATGCGCTCACGCGCATCGGAAAGGCGATCGCGAAGGACGATCGCGTGCGCGGCCTCCTCGTCACCTTCCAGGATCCGAGCTTCGGGATGGCCCAGGCGGAAGGGGTCCGTGAGGTCTTGGAGATGCTCCGGAAGGCGGGGAAGGAAGTCGTCGTCCACCTCCCGGAAGGTACTGGAACAGCTGGCTATTTCGTCGCGACTTCCGCGAGCAAAATCTTCCTCGGGCCGATGGCTTCCCTCGCCCTCGTCGGCTTCGCGGCGCGCCCCCTGTATCTGAAGGGGCTCCTCGATCGGGCCGGCGTCGAGGCCGACGTCTACGCGAAGGGGCGCTTCAAGAGCATGGGGGAGCTCTTCGTCCGCGACAGCATGAGCGACGCCCAGCACGAGCAGATGGATGCCCTCCTCGACGGCTTCTACAGCTCCCTCGTCGATGGCATCGCTGCGGGGCGAACCCTGGAAAAAGAGGCGGCGCGAGCCCTCATCGACGAAGGCCCCTACTTCGGGGCGCGCGCAAAGAGCGCCGGCCTTGTCGACGATCTCTGCCACGAGGACGAGGTCGCCGAGAAGCTTGGGCTCTTCGATCCGAAGGGCGGGGACAAGTTCTCGGATCCGGCGTCTAGCCGGGACGAGACCAAAAAAACGGCTTTGAAGGCTGGTGAGAAAGGCGTTTTGATCGACGGTCACCTCTACGACGCGATCACCCTCGCCTCCGAGCTCCCGGCGTTGCTCTCGAAGAAGAAGATCGTGGTGCTCCCGGCCCGCGGATCGATCGTCGGTGGCCATCGCCAGCAGG
>JAAFHJ010000006.1:22307-31189 GCA_013298325.1 Myxococcales bacterium
CGCTGCGGGGCGAACCCTGGAAAAAGAGGCGGCGCGAGCCCTCATCGACGAAGGCCCCTACTTCGGGGCGCGCGCAAAGAGCGCCGGCCTCGTCGACGATCTCTGCCACGAGGACGAGGTCGCCGAGAAGCTTGGGCTCTTCGATCCGAAGGGGGTGAGCGCGGATAAAGCGGCGTTGAAAGCCGGTGAGAAAGGCCTTTTGATCGACGGTCACCTCTACGACGCGATCACCCTCGCCTCCGAGCTCCCGGCGTTGCTCTCGAAGAAGAAGATCGTGGTGCTCCCGGCCCGCGGATCGATCGTCGGTGGCCATCGCCAGCAGGAGGGGGTCGTCGCCGATCGCCCGTTTATTGCTACCGTTCAGGCGCTTGCGAAGGATCCGAACGTCGCCGGCGTCGTCCTCCTCGTCGACTCGGGGGGCGGCAGCGCGCTCGCCTCCGATCGCATGCATCATGCTTTGGTCGCCCTCGGGAACGCGAAGCCGCTCGTCGCCTATTTTTCAAACGTCGCAGCGAGCGGTGGCTACTACCTCGGCGCCGCCGCGAAGAAGATCGTGGCGCGGCCGCGGACGATCACCGGATCGATCGGCGTCGTCGCCGTGCGCCCCGTCGTCGATGGCGTCCTCGGGAAGCTCGGCGTGGTGCGGGATGGCGTCGTTCGCGGGAAAAATGCTGGGCTTCTTGAAGCCGGTCGGCGCCTCGATGAGGAGGAGCGGAGCGCCGTGATGCGTGAGCTCGACGGCTGCTACGAGGGGTTCCTCGGCGTCGTCGGCGCCGGGCGCGGGCTCACCCGAGAAGAAGTCCTTCACGTCGCCGAAGGGCGCGTCTGGACCGGCGAAGCGGCCGCCTCCAATGGGCTCGTCGACCGCCTCGGCGGCCTGGAAACGGCGATTGAAGAAGTCCGTGCTCTCGGCGGAGAAGCGGCAAAAGATGCCGATATCGCTCTTGTTTCACCGCCAAAGCCGACGCTTGCAAACCTGCTTCGGGCCAATTTGGGGGCCGAAATGGGCTGGGCAGAACGGGCGCTGACGACCCTCGGCATCGACGGCGAAACGCTCGCCCTCGCCGCCGAAACCGGGCCGCTCTTCGTGAGCCCGATCCGCATCGAGTAAGCGGCGAGCCGCCAAAAAAGGCGCGCAAAAAGGGATCGTGGAGCACCCACGATCCCTTTTGCATCCCTTTAGATAGACTCAGTTTTTCGTGGCGGTGAAGGTGCCCTTGAGCTGGGAGTTCGGGTCGACGCCGTGGGTGAGCGTCCCGTCTTTCACGCAGAAGTCGTAGGTCTCATTCGCCGTCTTCACCTGGTTGCCGACGATCTTGTAGGCGCCGCTGTCCGAGAGATCGCCGGTGACATCGACGGCGCAGTCGCAGGCGTTCACCGTCTGGCTGTCGACGCAGGTGCCGGTCGCGCCAGGGACCTGGGAGCCGATCAGGGCGCCGAGCTGGCTGCACTTGACCGGGAGCGGGACGCAGGAGAGCGGGAAGGTGACGTCGAAGTGGGTCTTCGTCGTCGCCGCGCGAACCGCTTTTCCGCAGTAAAATTGAAGTGTTCCAGTAATTTTGCTGTCGACCTTCGAGACCACGGCGGCCGGGCAGCGGCTCGTGAGCTGGGCGGTCGGGTCGTCGGTGCAGGCGGCCGAGTAGGTCCAGGTCGTCCCTTCCAGGGCGCCGCCGCAGGCGGTCACTGCGGTGCAGGTACCGAGAGTGACCGGGCCGGCGCTCGCCGTCGGGGCGGCCGGCGTCTCGCAGGCGGGGCCGCTGTCGGCGATGGCATCGACGGCCGCACCGCTATCGACGACGCCCGAGTCGACCATGGTCGGCTCGGAGGTGGTGTCGCTGCTGCAGGCGACAGAAAGGAGCGGGAGCGAGGCGGCGATGGCGACGAAAGCGAAGGCGAGAGGGCGCATGGAGTCTTCGGTGTTACCTGATCCCGACCTTCGGGCAATGGTTATCACCGTGCGGGCGGTTCCTCGGCGTTCGTCCGGCTCACAAGAGGCGGGTGGCGTGCACGAAGGCTTCGACGTTCCCCTTGGGGCCAGGGAGCACACAATCGGTCGTGGCGACGATCGTGTAGCCGGCCTCTTTTACGGAAGCGACCGCGCGCTCAATGGCGGCAGTTCGCACTGCTTCGTCGCGGATCACGCCGCGCCCTTTGGTGACGGCGTCGCGCCCCGCCTCAAACTGGGGCTTTACGAGCGCGACGAGCGCACCCCCCGGCTTCGTGCAACGGGCGATCGCTTCCATGAGCTTCCCGAGGCCGATAAACGAGGCGTCGACGACGACAAGGTCGACGGGGCCACCTAGAAATTCTGCGGTGATTTCGCGTGCATTCGTCCCCTCGTGGGCGACGACTCGCCGATCGGCGAGGAGCTTCGCGTGGAGCTGGGCGACGCCGACGTCGACGGCAAAAACCTTCGTCGCGCCCCGCTGGAGGAGGCAGTCGGTGAAGCCGCCCGTCGAAGAGCCGACGTCGAGGCACACGAGGCCGGTCGGGTCGACGGCGAAGGCGTCGAGGGCGCCGGCGAGCTTGACGCCGCCCCGCGAAACAAACCCGTGATCGGACCCTTTCACATAAAGTTCCGAGTCTTCCGCGATCGGGTGGCCCGGCTTTTCAATGCGGGAATCCTTCCCGTGCACAAGCCCGGCAAGCACGAGCGCCTGCGCCTTGGCCCGCGTCGGCGCGAGGCCCCGATCGACGAGCAGCTGATCGACACGTACTTTCGCCACGACGCTGCCTTACCGCAGCGGTTGCGGCGCGCGCGAGCTTTCCTCGTCGGGGAGCGGAACGCTCGGGTGAATCGCATGGGCGAGCGCCGCGATCCCGCGGGGGAGGCGCGGCCCCGGCCGGAGGACCGCCTCGTCACGAAGGGCGACAACGTGCCCCTCTTTAACGGCACGAAGCGATGCAAATCCAGGTGTTTGTGCCGTCACTCGCGGTTCATCGCCCCCCATGACGGCGTCGAGGATCACGTCGGGATCGAGGGCGGCGATGCGCTCGGCGGGGAGCGTCGGGTAGCCGGTCGCCGGAGCGACGACGTTGGTTCCGTGGGCGCGGGCGAGCATCTCGTCGGGGAAGGTCCCCCCGCCGGCGACGACGACCGGGTTCGTTCCGAAGACGAGGAGCACCCGGACCTTGGGGGCGCTCGCGAGGGCGCCGTCGAGGGCGGCGAGCTGGCGATCGAGGCGATCTAGGAGCTTTGTTCCATCGGCGGTGTGGCCGGCCCGTTGGGAAAGTTCCCCGATCATTGCGCGGACTTCCCCGATGCTCTCCGTGCGCGGAAAATAGGTTTGAATCCCGAGCGCTTCGAGGCGCTTGGTGAAGCGGTCGCCGGCAGGCCCGCGGGCACCGACGACGAGCGTCGGCCGAAGGGCTAGAATTCCTTCAAGATCGGCATCGACGAAGCCCCCCACCGCCGGGAGGGCGGCGACCTCGGGCGGGTAGTTGCAGAAGCGGGATCGGCCGACGGTGACCGCGCCGGCATCGACGGCGAAGAGGGTCTCGGTCGTCGAGGGGGAGAGGCTGACGACGCGCGGGGACGCCGTCGCAGCGGTCGGAGGCGGCTTGTGGCAGGCGCTCGCGCCAGCGCCGATGGCGACAGCGGCGAAGGCGAGCGCCGCGAAGGCGAGGAGACTTCGGCTCACTTCGCGCTCAGTAGTCCGTATTTGTGGAGCTTTTCAATGAGCGCGGGTCGTGAAATTCCGAGGCGTCGCGCCGTCTCGCTCTGGTTCTTGGCGGCCGCTTCGAACTCGGCGGCGAGGATGCTCCGCTCGTAGGCTTCGACGCGCATCCGGAGGGGCCCGCTCATCGGGAGCTCGGCGGGATTGCGTGCAGCCTGCATGCTCGTCGGCTCTTCGAGGGAGCGCCAGAGGGCGAGCGTGATGCGGTCGTCGGGGGCGAGGGCGAGGAGGCGCGCGACGGTGTTTTCTACCTCGCGGACGTTCCCCGGCCAGGCGTGCGCTTTCATGGCGGCGAGGAGCGCCGGCTCGACGTCGACGGCCCCCATCCCGTAGCGCTCGCCGAGGCTCCGCGTGAAGGCGAGGACGAGCGGTTCGATGTCTTCAAGGCGCTCCCGGAGCGGCGGGACGCGGATCGGGACGACGGCGAGGCGGTAGTAGAGGTCTTCCCGGAAGCGGCCGGCGCGGACGTCGGCGAGGAGATCGCGGTTTGTGGCGGCGACGAGGCGCACGTCGACGCGCTCGACGACGCCGCCGACCGGCTGAACCTCGCCGCTCTGGAGGGCGCGGAGGATTGTCGCCTGGATGGCGAGGGGCAACTCGCCGATTTCATCGATGAAAAGCGTGCCTCCGTCGGCCTGTTGGAAGAAGCCCCGCCGCGCTTGGCTGGCGCCGGTGAAGGCCCCCTTGGTGTGGCCGAAGAGCTCGGCCTCGGCGAGTTCGCTTGCGATCGCGGCGGCGTTGCAGCGGATGAAGGCCTTGGTGGCGCGGCGCGAGTGGGCGTGGATGGCGGCGGCGACGACGTCTTTGCCGGCACCGCTCTCTCCAGACACGAGCACGGTGACGTCCTTCGGGGCGACCCGCGCGACGACGTCGAGGACCTTACGGAGCGCCGGGCTTTCGCAGACGACCGGGCGACCGAGGGTCGTCTCGGCGCGGAGGCGCGCGTTTTCGAGGCGTAGGGCGCGGAGTTCGAGGCCGCGGCGGACGACGTGGACGACCTCGTCGGGATCGAAGGGCTTCGGCAAGTAGTCGAAAGCACCCCCTTTCATGGCGGCGACGGCGACCCGCTCGGAGCCGTGGGCGGTGACCATGATGACCGGCACGCTCGGATCGAGGGCGCGGAGGCGGGCGAGGACCTGCATCCCGTCGAGGTCGGGCATCGCGAGATCGGTGAGGACGATGTCGGCGCCGCGGAGCTCGAATTCCTGGAGGCCGGGGAGGCCGCCATCGGCGGTTTCTACAGAAAATCCGGCGTCGGAGAGGACCGCCTCTAGCGTGAACCGGATCCCGGGATCGTCGTCGACCACAAGGACACGCTGCGGATTCGGCGCGACGCGGCGCGACGTGAGCGGCGACTCGGGCGAGGTACGATGCTGCATTTACAAGGCTTTCGGGCGCGGAGGGGGCGTAAAGTGGGGCGTCGACGGGAGCGAGCGGACGGCGTCACTGGCGTCGCGAGGGAGGCGGACAACGGCGCGCGTCCCTTTTGGAAGTGAGCCCGCCGTCTCTCGCGACGCGTTTGTCTCCGCCCGTCGAGACGCCGGATCGGAGAACGCCTCCGCCAGAGAACTCGCTGGCGGTCGCGAACGGACGGGCTCTCCCTGGGCGACGCTCTCGTAGCGGAGGGTGCCGCCGTGCTGCTCGATTTGTGCGCGGGCGACGGCGATGCCGAGGCCGGAACCGCCGTCTTTTGTCGAGAAATAGGGGCGCTTGATGCGCTCAAGGACCTCCGGCGTCATGCCGCTGCCGCGATCGATGACGGCGATCTCCACGAAGTCACCATCGGCGGCGAGCTCGATGCCGACCTCCGAATCGAAGGGGGACGCATGAATCGCGTTCAACAGGAGATTCAGGAGCGCTTGTCGGACTTTGCGCGGGTCGGCGACGATCGATCCGACGGCGGCGCTCGTCTCCGTGACGTGGAGGCGGACGCCAAACTCGCGGGCGCGGAGCTCCAGAAGGACGACGAGCGCCTCGCAGACTTCGGTCAGATGGATCTTCTGGGGATGGATGTCGTCAAGTCCTCGTGAAAACGAGAGAAAGCCGTCGACGATCGACTGGAGACGCTCGGCTTCTTGGGCGACGATCCGGAGGCGCTCCTGGACTTTGGGGTCGTTCGACTGGCGGACCATGTGCGTCGAGAGCCCCTTGATGGCGGCGAGCGGGTTCTTCACCTCGTGGGCGAGGCGCGCGGCGACCCCTTCGAGGCTCCGGGTGCGGTCCTCGGTTTCGTGGAAGAGCTCCTCGCGGCGGGCGGCGAGCTCCCGAGAGAGGCCGTCGGCGAGGCTCGCAAAGCGGCCCCCCATGAAGGCGATGCCGGCGGTCGTGATGAGGCAGGAGACCGTCGCCAACAGCACGTATTCATGGCTCGACCAGCCGGCGTGGGGCTGAAGATGCCCTTCGAGGAGGCCGACCGGCGTGAACGAAAGGGCCCCCATGACCAAGAAGCCGACGAAGAAGAAGACGGTCGCCGCCTTCCGCTGGGCGACGAGCACCGGGTGGGCCGACATCGGCATCAGCATCGGAATGCCGGTCACCAGGAGCGGCGACGCGAGGCCTCCCGTGTTGGCGATGCTCACGAAGTAGGTGGCGGCGCCAAGAAGGGGGCCGATGCGGACGGCGAAAAACGAGGGGCGCAACGTGCGTGCGCGCGCCGGGGAATCGAGCGATTTCGGGCGGCTGGAAGCGGCGGCGATGCACGCAGCGAGGACAACCCCCTGGAGGACGAGGTGAATCGTCGACTCCCGGTAGGCGACCAAGACGCCGAGGACGAAGATCTGGAAGGGGACGATCGCGATCGCCTGCCAGCGCGTCGCTGCGCGCGACATTTCGCCGAAGGTGTCGGTGCGGAAGTCGAGGAGGCGGGCCGCCTCGCCGGCGTCCGAGGGGGCGGCGAAGGGGACCCGCGCCGTCTCGGAAACCTCCCGCGGCTCGTCATGGGGCGACGTCATGATCGCTTAGAGGCCGGGAGCGCCAATGGGTTGCCTCCGTCCGGCGGGGCGCCGGATCGGAGTGCCCAATCTTTACGCGATTTCAGCGGCGCTTTCGCGACACGATGCCCGCCAGGGCGACGCCAAGGACGAGGACCATCGGCGTCGCGTCGCTCGCGTTCGTCGGCGCAGTCGTCGAACAGCCGGTCGTCGTGGTGGTCGTCGTCTCCGGCTCGGGATCGCCGCTCTGGCAGAACTTGCCCTCGCAGTGGAAGCCGGCGCCGCAGGTCGTGTCTTCCGTGCAGCTCGTCGCGCAGACGAAGCCGGCGCCGAAATCGAGGCATTCGCCAGCGTCGGACGCGCAGGTTGTTGCCCCTTCGCAGCTCTCGCCGAGGCCGGCCGTCTTGCCGGGGCCGGCGTCCGAGGTGCCGCCGCCCGCGTCTTTCTTGCCGCCATCGACGGAGGCGGGGGGCGCGACGGGGGTGTCGCCCGCTTCTTGGGGCTCCGTTTGGGTCCAGGCGGGGGCCGCGTAGCCACCGGCGGCCGCGGCGGCGATGCCGGCCTGCTGGATGAGAGCGGCGAAGGCGTCGGTCCGCGTGTAGATCGCCTCCGCGCAGTTGTTCCCCGTCGATCCACCGCGGGAGAGGACGCCATGGATCCAGTAGGTGCCGCCGGTAAACGCGGCGTCGTCGTAGGCACCGGAGCCCGAATCGCCGGAGCAGGTGCCCGGATCGGTAATCATTTCGCTCGGCTTGATGAAATCGGAGGTCTGCGGGGAGCTGCAGTAGGTGCGGCTACCGTCCATGCAGAGGATGTTGATCGCCCGCTTGATGCGGCGGGTGCCCGAGCCGTCGTTGGCCGCGCTGGTGGCGCCGTAACCGATGGCGGTGACCTTCGTGTCGTAGCGGCTCGTGTTGAAGCTTTTGTGCTGAACGACCGGCGCCGCGGGGGTCGCCTCGCGCGCGGGGATGTTCGACGTGAGGCGGAGGAGGGCAATGTCGTTGCCGCAGAAGGTGCTGTCGGACGGCTCGATGACCTCGGCAACACTGTAATATTTGGCGGCGCCGGCGAACATGTCCGGGTTCGTCGTGACCCCGAAGGAGCGCGTGGGGAAAGTCGACCCGACGACGGCGGTGGTGCAGTCGACGCTCCCCTCGGCGGTCTGCGCAACACAGTGGCGCGCGGTGAGGACGAGGTTCGGCGCGATCAGCGAGCCGGAACAGAGCGACTGGCCCCCCTGGAGGCTGATTCCGACGGTGAACGGGTAGCTCGCCCCCGTAGAGGTGCCCCCTTGGATCGCCTGCCGGGTCGCTTCAATCGCAGGGCCGTCGTTTCCATCCTTTCCCGAGGAGCAGCCGAGAGCGAACGAGGCGAGAGCGAAAGCAAGGAGCGAGGTGCGCATGACCGGTTCTCGAAGGAAAGGGGGGCAGTTGGGAATGGGGCGCAGTGTGGGCAGGTTTCTCCGAGGATGCAAATCGCTCGTGTGCGAATTGACGACGGGAAAATGCGGCACGCCGCGGGGGGCTCCGCGGCGTTGGCAACGTCTGTCTCCGCCGGGCGAGGCGCCAGATCGGAGAATGCGTTTGTCTCCGCCCGGCGAGAGGCCGGATTGGAGAACGCGAGCATCGCGAACGATGCTGCGTAGTGGGATCCCGTCAGCGAAACCGTTCACCGCGCCGAGAAAATATTTCTCGGCCGGGCGCGATTTACTTCCAGGGGATCGGTCGGGGCTCGCCGGCTTCGGCCGCTCCGCGGGCTGCGCGCCAGGGGATCGGTTTCGTCGGATCGGTCGTGGCGGCGGCAACCGAGGACGGTTCCGTGCCGACGTCGGCGACTTTCCACGGGATCGGTTTCGTCGGATCGCAGGCGTGGGATTCGCCGGCAACGGCAAAAAAAGCTGCGAAAACGGACGACGCGATGCTCGCGCGGAACAGTGCCTTCATAGATAGCCTCCGAGGGGTACGCGGGGGTGACCTCCGCCGCCTACCGAACAGGATCGGGAGCATACTCGGTGGCGACGAAGGATCAATCGGGAACAGAAATCCAGGATCGACGAATCTGCTACTTCGTCCGCTGGCAGACGGTGGCATTGAACGTCATGTTTGCCGCGGAATAGGTGCCGATCGCCTTGCCGTTGGCGTCGAAGACGACGCCGTCCTCGAGCGTGAGCCCGTTGGCGGTGCACTTGCCCCCTTTCGAGGAGGTCAGCGGGAAGTCGACCGGGTCGCCGGCGATGACGCAGGTGTACGTGCCGCTGCAGCTCCCGCCGGTGCTG
>JAAFHJ010000060.1 GCA_013298325.1 Myxococcales bacterium
CCAGACGGTCACACCAGGATCGAGAAGGACGGGGTGGGCAAGGTCCCGGTGATCCACCGAAACAATCAAATGCCCAAGACTGCCATTTTGCGCCGGCAGATACGCCATTTTTCCGGGATGCCGAATGCCATTCCCATCGAGGGCAATCGGCGCAGGAATGACGAGTTCGCGCGGAGTTGTACTCGCCTCTTTTGAGGGAAAGACGAGATTGCCTTGAGAATCAAACCTTGGCTCGTCGAGACCGTCACCGATTTCCACGGCGAAGGAGAAGCGGTTCGGTGCGCTGGGGTCACGAAGGACGAGGAGCAGCTCGGCTGCGCCAGCCGAGCTGCTCGCGACCAGGTCCGTTGAAGCAAAAACCTGTGGAAATACAGCGAGCTTTGGATCATCTGCTGCCGCCACCGGTGCAGCATCTTCGAGCCGAAGCGAGACCCGAAAGCGAGGCCCGTCTCCAAGCGAGAAGCGCTGAGCGCCGTCCGCGGTCGCTGCGACATCAGCGACGAGGCGCCCGCGTGAGACGCGATGCTCGCCATCGGCGCGCGCCTCTACGGCAAGCGTCGAACTCTGGCTCGCACCAAAAGCGGCAAATGCGGGGTCCCCTTTTGCGACGCTAGCGATCACCGCTCGCGTGTCCTCCACCGGCGTCGCTGTCGCCGCGCCAGGTTCTGTCGCGCAGGCGATAGCGTTGGCGCTGAGCCCAGCAAGCGCGATAACCCTATACAACTGCTTCACTTTCGACCTCGCTTTTCACGGCGGCGACGGGCAATGGCGACGAGAGCGAACGCGACACCGGCGAATCCTGCAGAAGAGGTTGCCGACGGTCCGTGCAGAGCGCAGCCGCTGTCGCTGTCGGCGGCGAGGCTGGGAGCGATTGGAACACAGCGGGCATTCGCCCCGCACACATAGCCGACGGCACAGTCTTGGGCGCGCGTGCACGCGCCATCCGTACACAAACCCGATTTCTTACGGCCACAAATGCCAACACCCGTCGGGGTGGCCTGGTCGGTTGCTACGCAGGTCTCACAATCCTTCGAGGCATCGCACACGCTGTCACAGCAGACCCCAGAGACGCAGAACCCGCTTGCGCAATCGGTGGCTACCTTGCAAGTCCCGCCGAGGGCGCCTGCGCACCGACTGTTGCCGTCGCACGCATTCCCCCCCGTACAACCCTTTGGATCAACGGCATTTTTAGCAATCGGGGTGCAGCGACCAGGCTCAAGCCCCGCACAGGATTCGCAGCCGGCGCAGGCTTTGGACTCACAGCACACCCCGTCGGTACAGAACGATCCCGACGCACATTGGATATCGGCGGAGCAGCCGTAGCCGGCGACGCGAAGCACCCATTGATCCTTCAGAGGAACATCGCCGGTCCCCTCTTTGCCGGCTCCACCATATAGGTAGGTCTCGCCGTGAAGAGGGTCGTGCACAAAGACGTGAGACCGGCGCTGGGTAGGCCGATTGATGGCCGGTCCAAGTTCGAGGACTTGCCATGCCTTCCCGTCGAACGCGTAGCCCTTGTCGGAGACGATGACCGCTTGGCCGCCGAAGAGAATCGGGAGGCCAAGAAGGGTATTGTAGGACATCGGAGACTCATTCAGCCCCCCCGGTCCCGTACCTGTTTCGATCATCTTCCATGCACTGACCGCCGGATCATATTCCCAGGTGTCGGCATTTGCGTCGGCGGTGGCAACCTGCCCCCCGTAAAGGAAGACCTTGCCGCGCTTCGGCTCAAAAATCATCGAAACTTGGCGGCGTGGGCTCGGCGCGACCGCCGTTGTGAGCTTCGTCCAGGTGTTCTTTGCAGGGTCGAACTCCCACGTATCCCCTTCGTAGGTGCTCCCCGTCGACTCCCCACCGAAAAGTAGCGCAACCTTCCGAACCGGGTCCCACGCGAAGCCTTGCCGCGAGCGAATGGGGCCGTCGGCAAGCTTCGTCCATGCCTTGGTTCCGGGATCGAACTTCCACGTATCGGCGATCGGCTTGAATTCTTCATTGAAACCGCCGTGCAAGAGCGCGCTTCCGTCGTCCATGGTGACGAACCCAGGCTCGAGACGGTTCGGCGGTTTCGTTCCGCCTACGGGAAGTTCCCCAAGGCGTTGGCCATCCCAAAGGAACACTTTATCGGAATAGGTCGCGCCATTTCCGAGGCTGCTCCGACCACCAAAAAGAAGAACGCCGCCCGCCTTCGCCGAATAGGTTCCGCCGAGCGCGACCGCCGAAGTAGGTGTATCGCTTGGCCTCAAGAGCGTGAGGGTATCCCCTTTGATCAGATAGGTGTCGGCGGACGCCGTGTTGTTTCCTCGGAAGCCCCCTGTGAAGACAACCCCCGCCTGCGTCGGGTCGTACGCCCCCGCGACAGCGACAAGTCCCGGTGACGTGAACGGAAGCTTTCGCCAAGTGTAGGCGCCGACGGCGTCCGGACCTTTGAGTTCCCACACATCATCGAGAAATGCGGGCGCCGCTCCGAAGCCCGCAATCGCAAGAAGTAGCGCTTTGGCGTCTGCAACGCCGCCGAGCATCAAATAGCGTTTCCCGGCTTCATCATAGACAAAAATGTGGTTCGCACGACCGATCGGTGCCGGACTTCCTGCCGTGATCGGAAGCGGTTCCCAGCGTGTTCCAACGAGGTGGAATGTTAGATCGCTCCGCTTCCCGACGTCGATGGTTGCGCCGGTATAGCCACCAAAGAGGACTACTTCGTCACGCGACGGATCGACTGCGATTGCCGAGCCTGCATACGGTACTTCCGGTTGAAACGTCCCCAGCTGGCGGAAGTCGGTGCCGTCCCATACGAAGGTATCTTGGGCGGCTCCGATGGCCGAGTTTACGGCAGTAATCCCACCATGGATGATGACCCCCTTTTGGGACTGAGACCATCCCATAGCGGGAACGCCTCGGTCACGGGGCCAGGCGCCGTGGACAGGGACATTCGTCCATCCTACGCCGTTCCAAGTGAACAATTCATTCGTGGTTTTGTCCGTCCGGAGCCCCCCAAAAACGATCGTTCGTTTGCGAATTTCATCGTAGGCGGAAGAGGCCGCTGCGACAGGTTCGCCCGGAACAGAGGGTACATTCCGGAAGAGACGACCGTCGTATTCAACCGTATCTTTTGCGTAATCGGAGCCACCTCTCGTACCGCCGACGAACACGATCTTGCCGCGGTCTCGGTCGAGACTCGCGGAGTGCCCGACGCGCGGTCCTGTCGCTCCTACCGCTAGAAAACGGAACGTGGTAACCGCGGGATCGACGAGAAATGGCGCGGTCAATCCCTGAAGATCGACCGAGAAGGAGAGTTCCTTTTCACCGTTTTCCGCGGTGATGAAATCGATGAGCCCCGCGCGTTTTTCCCCGCGCGCGTCGACGACGGTCGGCGGCGCGATTAGAAAGAACTCCTGGCTGCCCCGCTCCACGACGAGACCATCGCTTTCAAGATGCGCCTTCACGCCCTTCGGAAGGGCAACGGAAAAGCGCGCTTCGAAGTGGGCACCCGGAAAATTATCGTGGACGAGGAAGAGGGTCTCCGCGCCCCCTTTCGCCTGCGTAAAGAGCCAGTCGACCCCCTCCATCGCCGCCTCATAGCGGATGACCCCGTCCTCGACGCCGCCCGGTACCTCGCCAGCGCGAACCCCCTTCAGTCGGAGCGTAGCGAGCGGCGCGCCGCTGCCGACGGCGATTGTCCACGAATCGGCGGCGCGCCGCGGCAGGACAAGGTGGGGCTCGGTGGCCCCGAAGTCGATGCGCGTTCGGAGCCCGTCGGCCGATTCGACGAAGGCATCATGGTAGGCGAGTCGGCTCGCGGTCGCGGGGAGCACCTTGGCCAAGGCGCGTGCCTGCCCAACCGTCGACGGGGCGAGCAGCGCGTTGGGGTCCTGCGATTCCTGGGTGCGGCACGCCAAAAGGGCGAGAGATGCAACGAAAGTGGCGAAAACGCGTGCGTTCATGGGGCCTCAGAACTCGTAGCGTGCGCCAACAAAGGGCCCGAGCAACAAAAGAGCGTTTCCAAAGAGGGCATCTTTTCCGTACGTCGCCTCGCCGCCGCATTTTTTGGGGTCGTCATGGGCGACCGGATCTGCACAATTGCCCGAAATTACGGGTGTTTTGTCGCTCCACGTGGCGCTACCGAGCCCAAAGAACGCGAAACCACGGAGGCCGCCGTCGAGGACGAGTGATTTCCCGATCCGGTAGCCAGCCGCGACCTCGGCGCTCACCGTCGGCGCGATTGTCGAACCGGTCTCTACGCGCTGAGGCGCCTGGTAGGCGACGCCCCCCTCGGCGGCGGGGTAGGTCTGAAACGCACCCGTTCGGGCGTCGCGGAAGCGACCAAGGGTGAGCCCGGCGCCAAGGCGGCCGCGGAGGAGAAAGTTTTCGCCGCGCTCGTAGCCGACGGAAACGCCAATGAGCGGCCCCTTCACCGAGCGGTCGTCATCGGCAGTTCCGAGGTCGAGATGGCCGGATTGACCGCGAGGGGCAAGCGTCGCCGCGCGACCGTCGGTCTTCTGAGAAAAATAGACATAACCGACGTCCAAACCGACGCCGAGACCGCCGGAAAGTTCGTAAGAGGGGCGGAGGACCGCGACCCCACCGAGGGGGAGCCCGGCGGAGCAGTTACCTGTGCAGCTCGGGCCGCCAAGGCCGAGGCCGACAAGGCCAGTGGCGGAGATGGAGAGCGCAAAGTGGGAAGGGCGGCCGGTCATCCACTTCGGATTGGTGAGGTCGCGCTCCAGGGACTGAACAAGCACCGTCGGCGGCTTCCCCTTCGTGAGGCCGACGTCCTTCTTGAAGGGGATAAACGCCTCTTCGCCGATCTCTACCTGGTGGCCGCCGCAGCGGACCTTCCCCTGCCAATTTCCTCGTCCAACCTCGATACCGTCGACGACGACGCTGGCTGATGCCGGAGACGGTTCAACGCGGAGCGCGCATTCCAAAGGCTCGGAGACCAATTGAACCTTCGTCCGCTGGTTCAATTTCACTTCTACGGCGACTGGCATCGACCCGAGGTCCCCGTCGCCACGGAGGTAGACGACATGTCGCCCCTCTTCGACGGTCCCCTCCCACGGGGTTTTTCCAGCGAGGCGGTCGTCAACGATGACGTCGAGCTTGGCTCCACCATCCTCGCTCACTGAGAGGCGTCCACCACGAATCAATGCCTTGAGCTTGGCATCAACGACGACACTCTTTCCCCCTTCGACGTCTGTCGGGAGCTCCAGAGAGGCGTACCCTTCCTTGAACACGGAGATCCGGTGACTGCCAGAGTTCACCCGAATTCGAACCGGCCCCTTCGGCTGCTCTTTGCCGTCTACTACGACGCTGGCATCCGCTTCCGAGGGGCGAACCTCCAGCGTACCGATGAGGGAGGTCGTCTCCGCGAGTTCCTTCTCAATAAAGGCTCGATCTTCGGCCTTCATATCCTTGAAATCGACGAGAACCTTCTTCAGGACCTCCTCTGCTTCGAGAAAGCGCCCGAGCTTCTTTAGGACAATACCGAAGTTTTGCCCAGCAGCACGCGTCGGAAACGTCTGAAAAGACTCTCGAAATTCGAGCAGTGCCGCATCGAAAGTCCCATTCTGATAGAGGGTAATCCCTCTTTCAAAGTGCTTACGTGCTTCGTCTTTTGCCGATGCTTGTGCGAAAGCCGTCGACGTGACAAGCAGCATTGCAAAAGGTGCGAGACGACGGGCAATCTTCAGGGTCATACGCTCGTTGGCGCGCATAACGGAGACGCGGCGCGCCGTTCTCCGTCGCTCGGCGCGCATGCACAGGGTTATTTGTCGAAGTCGGTCACGATGCCGCCGGTCGGCTTCGGTTTGACCGGCGCTGCAGTTGCGGGGCCACCACCGACCGTCGGGCGGCTCGTCGGCTTCGGCGTCGTGGGGGCAACCGCCTTGGGCCAGTCGAGGGTCGGAGGCTCGGCGCCGCTTGGGGTGACCGTAATTTGGAAGTACTTCGTCTCACCGTCGCGGGTAAGCGCGATCGAGTGCGCCGAATTGGGCGGCGCCTCAAAGGGGAGCTTCCCGTCTGGCGACACCGCCACGACTTTTCCGTCGAGTTTCACTTCGCAGCCGGCAGGCACCTGAACGGCAACCCCTTGCATTTTCACGGGTTCTGCTGAAGCTTGGACGACAATGGCGGCCGCCGGTGCGACCGCGGGCGGGCGCTTCGCGTAGAGAATTCCGCCAACGCCAGCGAGCGCAAGGACTCCGAGGCTCGCCACGAGCATGGGGCCTTTCGAACTCGACCTCGGCGGCGCGCCGTGGGCGGTGATCGAAAGCCCCGCCGTCGCGCGCGTCGCCAGCTCATCATTGAGCATCGTCTTCACGTCGACGTCGTCGAGCATGTCGGGATTGGTCATCCCGCCAGAAATCTCTGCCGTCGGAGCGACGATCTGCTTCTCGAGCTCGGTCAGCGGCGTGATCTGATAGCCGCGAATCGCGGTGTTTCCATTGAGGATTACGGCAAGCGCGTCGTACATTTCGCGCGCCGAACGGTAGCGCTTGTTGATGTCGATCTTGAGCGCCTTGTGGACGATATGCGCCACTTCCGGCGGCACCCAAGGCGCGCGTCGCTGAATCGGCGGCGCGTTCGCACAACAAATGGCGATGAGCATTTCGCCGAGGCCGGCCTCTTTGGCCGCATGCGGCGTCGCTCCGCAGAGAAGTTTGTAGAGTACAACTCCGAGCGACCAGACATCGGCCCGGCCGTCGACCGTTTTGACGCCGCGCACCTGCTCGGGGGACATGTACGCGGGGGAGCCGAGCATCGAGCCGGTCCGCGTGAGGTCTTGGGTGAGGTCGACGCCGCCGCCGCTCATTCGCGCGATGCCGAAGTCGACGACCTTTACGGTGAGCTTGTCGGCGTCGGCCGGGTCTTGGCTCAGGAAGAGATTGGCCGGCTTGATGTCACGGTGGACGACGCCGGCGGCATGGGCCGCTTCGAGTCCGAGGCACGCTTGCGCGGCGATTTTAAGTGCAAGGTGCACAGGCATCTGTGGTGCGCGCCGGCTGGCTCGCTGGACGTCCTCGCCGACGAGGTACTCCATCACCATGTACGGCTGCTTACTTTCAGGGTCGCGTCCCGCATCGAAGACGCGAACGACGTGCGGCGAGATTACCTGCGCGGCGGAGCGTGCTTCACGCTCAAAGCGAGCGACGACTTCGTCTTCTTTTTCGGGACTTTCCGCGTTCATGATCAACAGCTTGATCGCGACGCGCGCCCCCGATTGCTGGTCGATCGCTTCGTGCACCTCACCCATCCCGCCGCGGCCCAAAAGGCGCGAGAGTTGGTATCTGCCGTTCACGGATCGACCAGTCACTCAAGAAGGGTACATCCATCGTGTGTGTTCTGGGAATCTCTCAACGTACGATTCCTGGATCTTTCTCAACCCGGGACGGCACGTCCGACGCCGGGGAACACGCGTCTAGTGGTGTTGGCCACCGCCAATCGAAGGACGAACGACGCTGCATGCGATAAGAGTGCGCCTATGAAGAGCGCAGGACCGAATGCCGTGGGGGCCGCCGCCGAATCGTTTATCGCGCAGACTTGGGACCGGACCATCGTTCCGACGCTGGAGCGCTACATCGCGATTCCCTGCAAGAGCCCATCGTTTGACAGCGACTGGGCCAAGAACGGCCACCTCCACGCCGCCGCGCGGCTTTTGGAGGGGTGGGCACGCGAAAATGGCGTCGCTGGGATGGCGCTAGAGATCGTGGAACTCCCCGGGCGAACGCCAGTAATTTTCGCAGAAATTCCGCACTTTGGAGAGGCAAAGGCCGACGACGCCGTCCTCCTTTACGGCCACTACGACAAGCAGCCGGAGATGGTCGGTTGGGACGAAGGAAAAGGCCCATGGATTCCGGTTCGCGAGGGGGAAAAGCTCTACGGACGCGGCGGTGCCGACGATGGCTACTCCCTTTTTGCGTCACTCACCGCGATTGAAGCGCTGCGCCGCGAAGGGGTATCCCACGCACGCTGTGTGCTCTTGATCGAAGGCTGCGAAGAGAGTGGGAGCTTTGATTTGCCCCACTATGTGGAGCATCTTCGTGCCCGCATTGGCACCCCAAGCTTGGTGGTCTGCCTCGATTCCGGCTGCGGCAACTACGATCAGCTCTGGATCACCACGAGCCTCCGAGGAATGGTCGGCGGGAACCTTCGTGTGAAGGTCCTTGAGCAGGGGGTCCACTCCGGCGACGCGAGCGGGATTGTTCCGTCGAGTTTCCGCGTCCTTCGCGAGGTCCTCGATCGCGTGGAAGATGCAACGACCGGGAAGATCCTCCTCGAGAGCCTCCACGCACCGATCCCCGAACAGCGTGTCGCCCAAGCGAAGACGTCCGGCGCCGTCCTCAACAGCTCGCTTTTTGAGCGTTTTCCCTGGGCGGGTGCGACGAAGCCGATGGATGCAGATACCACTGAACTCGTCCTCAACCGCACCTGGCGCCCCTTCCTTGCATACACGGGGATCGGCGGGATGCCGGCCCTTGAGAGCGCAGGGAACGTCCTCCGTCCCGAGACGGCGGTGAAGCTTTCGCTCCGCCTTCCGCCGACCGTCGATGCGAAGGCGGCGGCGAAAGTGCTCAAAGAGACCCTCGAAGCGAACCCGCCTTACGGTACGACGGTCACTTTCGAAGGGGAAAAAGGGGCCGACGGCTGGAACGCCCCGCCGGTCGCCCCCTGGCTGGAGACGGCGCTTCTCGACGCTTCAAACAGCTTTTACGGCAAGGAATCCTGCTACCTCGGCGAAGGCGGGAGCATTCCGTTTATGGGGATGCTTGGCCGCGCGTTTCCGGAGGCTCAGTTCTTGATCACCGGCGTTCTCGGCCCGCAATCAAACGCGCACGGTCCGAACGAATTTCTCCACATCGGCTACGCGAAGAAGCTCACTGCCTGCGTCGCGAAGGTGCTCGCCTTCCACGCCGCCCGGTAGCAGCACGCGACCCAAAGAAAGAGGGGCTGAGTCATCGACTCAAGCCCCTGTTTTTTTGGCATTTCGCGAAGGCGGGCCTTCACACACTGCGGAGAGGAAGGGATTCGAACCCCCGGTACGCTTGCACGTACACAGCATTTCCAATGCTGCGCCTTCGACCACTCGGCCACCTCTCCGTGTCGCGAGCGACTCATTTCGGAGTCATTCGCGGACGGGGCTCGGTTATCGGATCTTCGCGCGGGTGCCAAAGAAAATCGGCGGGGCGACCGCCGATCGACCGCTGAACGCAACCGAAGCGCCCGTTTTGCGTATGGTCCCCCCGTGGAAGCTGCGCGCACATCGTGGGGGGCTACCGGTGTGCTCTTCGCCGCCGTCGGTCTTGTGATCGCTTCCGGCTTCTTTCGCCCGCCCGAGGTCGCCGCGGATGCGCGCGGCGAGGTGCCGGCTGCCAGCGCCGTCCTGCTCACGGTCGCCCCGCGAAGCGACCCCGCCGAAGCCGGGCGTCGTGCGCTGCGGGACCGACTCTCGCGGAACCCGCGCGACGAGGAGGCGGCGACCGCGCTCGCAGAAAGATGCATCATGCAAGCTCGGAAGACCCGCGATCCACGCTGGCTCGGGCAGGCCCAGGCGGCCCTCGGTCCGTTCTGGAGCGACGCGGATCCTTCCGCGGAGGTGCTCTTGTTGCGGGCGACGATTCGCCAAAGTCTTCATGCGTTTCCGGAGGCGTTGACCGATCTCGATCGCGCGACGCGTTTACGCGCAGACCCGCAAATCGAGCTCACCCGTGCGACCGTCCTCGCCATTCTTGGGCGCTTCGAGGAGGCGCGCGAAGCCTGCACCAAGGTCTCCGCGCGGCTCCCCGTTGTTGGGGCTGGCTGCACAGCCCAAATCGAGGCGGCGACCGGTTCCGCGCGACCGGCGGTCAGCCGTTTGGATGCCGTCCTCGCCGGGGCGGGCGCTGCCACCGAGGAAATTCCCTGGCTCCTATCGCTTCGCGCCGAAGCGCACCTCCGGCTCGGCGATCGGGGCGCCGCACGGAGCGATCTCCTTCGCGCGCTCGCCGGGGATCCCCAGGATGCCTATTCACGCATTTTACTGCAAGATACACATATCGACGAAGCGAACGAGCAGAGCTTGGCGGCCGCGATCGCGTTGACGGTCGGTCATGAGAACGACGACGCCGTGATGCTTCGGGGCGCAATCGCGGCGAAGCGCGCCCACCACCCGCAAGCAGATGTATTTGCACGTGAACTTCGAGAAAAGCAGCAGGCGGCGCGCGACCGCGGAGACACCGTTCACCGGCGGGAAGAGGCGCTCTTCGCGCTTCACGTCGACGGCGACGCCGTGAAGGCCCTTCCCCTCGCCGAAGCGAATTTCGGCGTTCAGAAAGAGCCGGCCGATGTTCGCCTGCTCTTGGAAGCGGCGATTGCGGCGCACGAGCCGCTTCGGGGGAAACCGGCCGCCGATTTCGCGCGGAAGACGAAGCTCGAAGACCCTGTAATCGCAGCACTTCTTCCTCAGGTCCCCCAGTGAGCCGCCCGCTTCAACGCGCCCTCGCAGCGCTGCTGGCGACCCTCGCCGTCTTCGGCGCGACGACGGCCGCAGAGGCCCACAAACCGAGTGACGCCTACCTCGTCCTCGCCGCAAAGGGGGATGGCGCCCGCGGCCACCTCGATGTCGCCCTCCGCGATCTTCACGACACCCTCGATCTCGACCGCGATGGCGCCGGACAAATTACGGGGGCGGAGGTCGATGAGGCGTTTCCGCGGGTCGAGAAGTACCTGACCGACCACCTCACGCTTCGAGGCGGATCAAACAAGTGCACTTTGCACTTTTCTCACAACGGGATCGTCCCCCACTCGGACGGCCCGTACCTGCGCGTCGGAATCGATGCAGCATGCACGGGCAGCGTCACAGATGTAGACTACAGCCTTTTCTTCCGTCGGGATCCCCAGCACCATGGGCTCCTTGACGCCGGCGATGGCGCGAAGATTTTTACGAATGAAGTTCAAACGTTGCCGCTTGCACCGAGCGCGGCACCCGCGTTCCTTGCGATGGTCCGCGACGGCATATTTCACATCTGGACCGGCGCCGATCACCTGCTCTTCCTCGTCACGCTCCTCCTCCCCGCCGTGCTCTTTAAGGGGCGCAAGACCGCCGACGAGCCTCACGAAACGGAAACCCTCCGTTCCACCTTCGCCGGGATCTTGAAGACGGTTACCGCATTTACCGTCGCCCATTCCCTCACGCTCGCCGCTGGCGCGCTTGGTCTGCCGACGCCGGCATCGATGCTCGTTGAGAGCGCCATTGCGGCCAGCATCGTGCTCGCCGCCCTCGACAACGTCCGCCCGATTTTCACCGGTCGCCGCTGGGTCGTCGCCTTCGGTTTGGGGCTCCTCCACGGTTTCGGCTTCTCGGGCGTCCTCCGCGATCTTGGACTGCGCGGTCCGCCGCTCCTAAAGGCCCTCCTCGCCTTCAATGGCGGCGTCGAAATCGGTCAGGTCGCCGTGCTCGCCGTGGTTGTCCCCGTGCTCTTTTCGCTGCGCCGCTTCCGTTGGTACGAGCGACGCGCCGTACCGATCGCGTCGGTTGTAGTGGCCATGATCGCCGCCGTCTGGATCGTCGAACGGGTGACCGGCCGAGACCTCATCCCCGGCTAGCCACGTTGCGCACCCTACACTCTGTGCAAATTACAGCTTTTGGAAGGCGTCGACGGCTTTCTGAATGATCGCCTTGCTTTCCGGCGTCCCTGCGGCCGGTCCGCGGACGGTGAGAAGGGCATTCTTGACGACGAGGAGCGTGCGACCGGGGATCATCGCGAAGGCCTTTTCGGAGGTCTCTTTCCCTTTTTTCGCCTCTTCCGGCGATGCGTATTCGCAGAGGGAGAAGACGGTATCGGCCTCCCCTTTGGCCCCCAAGCAATAGATTGCACCATACACTGATGCTACGTGCTGGCTCTTCTCGGTCACCTTGATGCCGGCCGCCTCAAAGGCGGCGTAGGTTTCGTCGGCGGAGGGGTGAACCGGCTTCCGGTGGGTCTTCTCCCACTCAAATTTGTCGGCGAGGGGGAGCGCCGGGGAGAGGCCGTTGGCCCCAGGGAGGTCGTTCAGCGACGCGCCGGAGGCGGTGGCGGCCGGCGCGGTAGAAACGGCAGATGATGCCGGAGTCTGCGAAGAAACAGTGGCACTTCCTTCCGTCTTCGTCTTGCACGCAGAAAGCGCGAGCAGTGCCACAATCACCGCAGTCCGTGCCACAAGCCCTCCGGTTTTCGCGAGAACAGGCTGAGGTTTCGACGCATGGAACGAGGGGCTCATAAGTTCTCTCTGAGGAAAGTAATTGAATTTCCTTGTAATTCAGGAAATTCAGAGGGGCGTAAGCGGATGCCACAAAGCCCGCACGTCACCGCACCTAGAAATCTGCTTTCGGGGTTGTCTTCGGTGCAATTCCCAGAAAGCATGCCAGAGCGGAAGGGGAGTTCGCAAAAAAATGCGTCGGAAACGGTAACTGAAACCGAACCACCGCGTACCTCCGCCACCCGGACTCGAACGGAACGTTTGGAACGTTCGATTCGCCAAGGACCGCCCGGTCCTGCCGCTGCCGGGCTCTGAACTTTGCTCCCCTCTGGAGCACGCACCCGCAACGACCGAAGCGGTCCACCGCGTTCGGCCTCAGCAAGGAATCTTTCGACGATGCGAAATCGCTATCTCACCGCCATGCTCGCGGTCCTCGCCCTTGGCGGCGTCACGCTCTCCGCGACCCACGAATCGGAGGCCTCCAGCCACCGTGAGGCGCCGTTCATCACGAAGAACCCGAAGGTCGACGGCACCGACTTTTACATGTTCCGGAGCTACGAAGCGGGGCGCACCGCCGGGGACGGCTACGTGACGCTGATCTCGAATTGGCAGCCGCTCCAGGACGCCTACGGCGGTCCCAACTACTTCACGATGGATTCGGAAGCGCTCTACGAAATCCACGTTGATAATAACGGCGACAGTGCGGAAGATATCACCTTCCAGTTCCGCTTCCAGAACCCGCTCGTGAACGGCGGAAAGGGCGTTGAACTTCCGATCGGTGGCCAGAATGTCGGCATTCCGCTCCGTATCGCCGGGCCGGTGAACGGCAGCGATCCGAACCTCGGCGCCGGCAGCGAAAACAACATCTCCTCGCCGGAAACGTTCTCGGTCAAGGTGATCCGCGGCAACCGCCGCACCGGCACCGCCCAGGACGTCACCAACAAGGCAGACGGCGCGACCGTCTTCAAGAAGCCGCTCGACAACGTCGGCGCGAAGACCTTCCAGGGGGGCTACAAGGCCTACGCCGACAAGTTCATTTATGAAGTGAACATCCCCGGTTGCGCGACGCCGGGCCGTATCTTCGTCGGCCAGCGCGCGGAGTCGTTCGCCGTCAACCTCGGGACGATCTTCGACCTCGTGAACGCGCCGCTTGGGGTGATCACGAACCCGGCGCTCCGTGGCGCCGTGCCGAACCCGATCGCCTCGAAGAACATCACGACGACCTCCGTCGAAATTCCGACCTCCTGCCTCAAGAATGGCAAGGATCAGATCGGTGGATGGAGCACGGCGAGCGTCCGTCAGGCGCGCGTCATCAATCCGACGGCGACCTACGGCTCCCCGTCCCGCGAAGGCGGCTCGTGGGTCCAGGTTTCCCGCCTCGGAAGCCCGCTCGTCAATGAAGTGGTCATCGGTCTCGCCGACAAAGATCGCTTCAACTCGAGCGAACCGAAGGACGACGCTCAATTCGCGAAGTACGTCACCAACCCGACGCTTCCGAAGCTGGTCGAGCTCATCTACGGTGCGGCGAATGCCCCCGCGCCGACCGCCTTCCCGCGCACCGACCTCGTCGCGGCGTTCCTCACCGGCATCCCCGGCGTCAACGCGAACGGGGCAACGAGCGAGATGCTCCGCCTAAACGTGGCAATCGGACCGACGACCGGCGCGCAGAGCGACTTCGGAGCCGCGAGCTGCCTCACCGCATCGACGGCAGCCGCGGGCGCTGCGGTCGACACGAACCTCGCCGGGTGCGATCCGGCCGGCTTCCCGAACGGACGACGCCCCGGCGACGACATCACCGACATCGCCCTTCGCGTCGTCATGGGTCGCCTCCTTGACACGACCAAGGCCCCCGCCGGCCCGGCGCCGCTCCACGACGCGGTCCTCCAGACGGCGAGCCAGTTCGACAGCGCCTTCCCGTACCTCAAGACCCCGAACGGAGGAACCTGATGAAGCCTTCGCTTTTGTTTGCGTTTATCGGGGCACTCTCCCTCGGTACGCTCGTCGGTTGCGGCGATGACGACCTCACCGACCCGGTCGCCGACGCCGGCGACAACGGGGACGGCGCCATCAACCGCCCCGACTCGGGCCCCGGGCCGGACGGCAGCACGCCCGACGCTGGTCCCCCGCCGGAGACCTTCACCGCCTTCGCAAAGCGCCTCGTCCTGACGGAGACGAAGGACACGAACGCCCCCCAGCCGTTCACGACCTTCGCGAACCTGACCGACACGCCCGCCGCGGGCGATTTTCCGCCTTCCTTCTTCCCGTGAAACTACGTGCATCCCGCAGGCATATGCTTGCAGGATGCATACGTAGACGACGAACGCCCCCGCCTCTTGGCGCGGGGCGTTTTTGCTTCTTGGGAAATGCGGTGTAAGGCGCCGGCATGGGTTTTGTCGCTCGGAAGGCTCGCGCATTCGCTTGTGCGGCAATCACGCTCCTCCCGATTGCCGCCTGCGCGGCCAGCGCCCACGTCGCCAAGACGCCGGCCCCCACCGTGCCCGACGCCGGCCTCTCCGATGCGGGCGACGACGCCGATGCAAGCGCGCACGAGCCCGGAGACGCGGAGACCGACGCCGTCGCTCCCGATGCCGCCCCCCGCAATTTCGCCGGCGGCCCCTGCCCGCCCGAGATGGCGCTCGTCGGTGCAACATGCATCGATCGCTGGGAGGCGACGCTCGTCGCC
>JAAFHJ010000600.1 GCA_013298325.1 Myxococcales bacterium
CGTCCCCGCAATCGGTCTCGAACACCGCGCAGGCGACCCCCCCGACGGCGGTGACCTCCAGCCAAGTCATTGTGATGCCGGCGAGCAAGGCGCCGTGGGCGGTGGCGGCCGTGGCGCTTATTGCGCTTGGTGGCGCCGGCTGGGCCCTCTCCCGGAAAATGACGCCTCCGGCCGCACCCGCGGTCGCAGCCGCCGATTCGGCGCGACTCACCATCGAAACCTCGCCGGCAAATGCGCAGATCTTCATCGACGATGCCGCGGTCACCGGAAACCCGTTCACCGCGAGCTTTCCGCGCGGTCAATCGCACACCGTTCGCGTAACGGCGCCCGGTTTCGCCCCGAAGGCGGAGCACATCGAGCTCACCGACAACGTGAAGCTCAAGATTTCCCTCGACGCGGCACAGGCCGGCGACGCGCCGGCGACCCCGGCAACGGCGACCGGCCCGAGTGGCACGAAGGTCGTCTATTTGCCGGCAAAACCGGGTGCGCCGGCGACCGCGGCCCCCCCGCAGACTGCGGCCGCCGCGGCGACGGCAACGGCGGCCGACCCGAAGGGGCCGCTCCGGAACGTCGATTCCTCGAATCCCTACGCCACGACGGGCGGTGCCGGCGCGAAGCCGACCCGCGGCGTCGACTCGGCCAACCCCTACAAATGACCGCTTCGCGTATCTGGTAGCCCGCCCATGAATTACGTTCGTTCTTTTTTCGCCACCACAGCCGCGGTGCTTGCTTTGGCAAGTGCCGCGCCGGCCTTCGCGGAAGCGCCTCAGAAGGAGGCGGGTACGCACTTTGAGCGTGGCGTGACGCTGTACGGCGAATCCGACTATGCCGGCGCCCTCGTCGAGTTTAAGCGCGCCTACGAAATCGCGCCGAACCCGCTCGTTCTCTACAACATCGGGCAGGCGAACTTTCAGCTTCGCAACTACGCAACCGCCCTTGAGTTCTTGGAACGCTACCGCGACGAAGCGGGGGCCGGCGCGCCGCATGCCGCGGAAGTTGAACAGAGCATCGCTGCTCTGAAGTCACGCGTGGGGCGGCTGACGGTGACCGCGAATTTGGCCTCCGAAGTTACGATTGACGACGAGTCCCGCGGCAAGGCGCCGTTGACCGGAATCCTCGTCTCCGTAGGGCGCCACAAGCTCGTCGTGAAGCACCCCGGAAGCCCGACCCAGGAACGGACCGTCGAGATCGCCGCCGGCGACACCCGGGACGAGAAGTTTGAGTTCGTCGAGGCGAAGGTCGTCGAAACTCCGAAAATCCTTCCCAAAACAGAGGAATCGAAGGGGCTCTCCCCCATCGCTACCGGCGCCTGGATCGGCGCCGGGGCGCTCCTCGCGGGCGCCGTGACGACCGGCATCGTCGCCTCCGGTGCCGGATCGTCCCTCGACGACGAGCGGAACAGCGCAAACGCCTCCCGGAGCCGCCTCGACACCCTTCATAGCCGGATGCGCACCTTCGCGGTGACGACCGACGTGCTCGGTGCTGCCGCCATCGTGGCCGGCGGTGTCGCCGTCTATTTCACCTTTATCAAACCGTCTTCCTCTTCACCGGCCGCGTCCGTTGGCGTCGCCCCGAACGGCCTTCAGCTGAAGGTCGTGTACTGACTATGCGCCCCTCCAAAACGCTACGAATTGCAGCGCCCTTCGGCGTTCTCGTCTTTTCGGCCCTCCTCGCCGCCTGTTCGGTGCTGCTCGACAAGAGCAAGGATCAGTGCACGACCAGCGGCGAGTGTGCCCGGTTCGGTGCTGCGTTCCAGTGTGTGCAGAACGTGTGCGTCGCCGGCAGTGCCAGCGACGGCGGTCCGACGGGCGGCGACGGCGGTTCCGACGCCTGCGTGCCGTCCCCGAAGACGAAGAACTCCGATTTCTACAATGAGAAATGCACGAACTCGTCGTGCATCCCCTTCGACAACTGCTCCAAGGTTGGCATTTGTGATGGGGGACTTCCGGCGCTGGTGACCCCGCCGGATGGAGGTGTGTGATGAAGATCCAGCAAGCACGTTTCGTTGCCGCCTCGGCGACCTTCGCAGCACTCCTTTTTGGCGCCAGCCTTGCCTCTGCCCAGACGGTCACGCCGACGGTTACCTGCGCCTCGCAGCCGAGCCCCGTCTATTTGACCGGCTCGTCGGCCCTCCGCAACTTCGTCGGCGTCGTCGGGAAGCTCCTCGCGAGTGATCCGGCGCCGGCGACGGTGGTCTATCAGTCGCAAGGTTCCTGCGTCGGTGCGCGCACCGTCTACGACGCCGACCCGACGAAACGCGTCATCAAGGATGTCCCGTCGGTCAGCGGGAAGCCGGCCAACTACGCCGTCTTCTTCAAGGCGGACGGCAGCGCCCAAGAGTGCTTCCTGGAGCCGGACGGAACGCCGGTTACCATCGGTATTTCCGACGTTTACGCGAAGACCTGCGGCTACAACGCAACGACCGACGGCTCGACGGTGACCGACTATTTCGGCCCCGTTCAGGCGATGACGATGGTCGTCCCGGCGAGCTCGAAGCAGCAGTCGATCAGTGCGGAGGCGGCCTACCTCGCCTTCGGGACCGGCGGCGGCGGTCCGTGGTCGGATCCGCGCTTCTTCTTCGTCCGAAACTCGAGTTCCGGCACCCAGCAGATGGTGGCGAACTCGATCGGCGTCCCCGGAAATACCTGGTGGGGCATCGACCGCGGCGGAAGTAACGGTGTGCGCGATCAATTGAAGATCATTGTCGACCAGGTGCAGGCCGACAAGGCGATCGGGATCCTCTCCTCGGACGTCGCCGACGCCGAACGCGCGAACCTCCGCGTGCTCGCCTACCAGGCGAAAGAACAGCTCTGCGGCTACCTCCCCGACTCATCGGCGACGTCGCGGGACAAGGCGAATGTTCGCGATGGTCATTACGACATCTGGGGGCCGAGCCACCTCTTCGCGCGGACGGTCAATGGCGCCCCGAACGCCGCGGCGCTCGCGTTCCTTTCCCGCTTCGTGACGCCGAAGATCCCCGTCGAGCTCCTCGATGCCGAAATCTCCGGCTCGCTCGTCCCCCAGTGCGCGATGAACGTCACGCGCACCGAAGAGGTCGGCCCGATGCAGTCCTACCAGCCCCCCTATTCGTGCGGCTGCTACTTCGACGCAAAGACGAAGGGCTCAAACAGCTGCAAGAGCTGCGAGTCGTCCTCGGATTGCCCCTCCTC
>JAAFHJ010000601.1 GCA_013298325.1 Myxococcales bacterium
GAAGCGACCCTCGACCGCTGGTGCGCTGCGATCTTCGCTGCGGCGAGCGTCGACGACCTGTTGCGCCTTTAGGCCACCCGGAGCCCGATCATGAAGACCGCCGTCGACGCCCTCACGAACTTGTCGCTAGACCCGGAAGCCCAGCGAATCGCCTGGGAACGGGACCGCAACGAGCGCGGGTGGAGGCACATGATGGGGAGCGCGATCCAAGCGGCGAAGGCTGCTACGCTCACTCGCCAACTCACGAAGAAATTTGGTGCCTTGGCGGCGGAACACCGCAGCCGCGTGGAAGCGGCCGACGAGGCGACCCTCGACCGCTGGTCCGACGCGATTTTCGATGCAGCGACCCTCGACGCGCTTTTCGCCGGCTAGGGCCGCTTAGAACTGGAGGCCGGTTCGGCCGACGGCGACCCAGGTCGGGGCGGGGAGGGTTCCGTTGGCGTCGGCGAGGGCGCGGCCCGGGAAGAGGATGCCGGCTTGCGCGCCCCCCTGGAACACGATGCCCGACGGCAGCCGATGGCGGGCCTCGACGCCGAGGTCGAGCTCGACGCCCAGATCGTGGGACCGGGGATCGCCGCCGCGGTAATTCGTGTACTTCCCCTTGGTTGCGACGCCGTAGGGGCTCACGAGATCGGCGGTCGTTTGCGCGAAGAGGGCGCCCGCTTTGAGGTCGAGCCAGGGCTCCGGGCGGAAGATCGCCGTCGGGTTCATGTAGGCGGCCCCGAAGACGCCGCCGTTCGACGGGAGGAGATCGACGCCGGGGGTCGGGCGCGCGCCGTTCGTGAGGAGCGGATCGGCCGCCGCCGTCGCCGCGCGGGCCGTGTGCCAGCGGAGGACTTCGTCGAAGAGCACGAGGCCGACTTTGTGGTTCGGATCGAAGGTGAAACGGCGCTCGGTCCGGTCGTAGGGGTTCGCGTCGCCGGAGGCGTAACCGACCTCGACCTGCGTCACAAAGCTCCCATACATTTGGGAAATTCGCTTCGGGGTCACGCCGGGTTCCGTCGCGACGTCGTCGACGAGGGCGGTCCCGCCGCGCACAAAGCCGACGCGGGCGGCGAGCGCCTGGGAGGCGATGCGGGTCGGCCAGGCGTCGTTGGCGGTGTTGGCGTCCCGGAGGAGGTTCGTCCGCCCGAAGATCGCCGCCGCCTCGACCTCGCCGAAGGCGAAGCCGGTCCGGTGGCCGGGGAGCGGGAGCGCGCCGTGGGCGGCGACGTCAAGAGCGAGAATTTGCAACCGATCCCGGTACTCGGAGACGCCGGGGACCGAGTCTTTCGTGTTCCGCTGGTCGCGGGCGACGGCGAAGAGGCCGACCTGGTTCGGCCCCTTTTCGTAGTAGGCGGCGAGGACCCCTTGGAACGCGACGTCGCCGCGGCTCAGGCGCGCCTGGTTGTCCCGGTAGACGAGGTCGGCGGCGAGGGCGACGGTGAACGGGCTCTTTTCGCCGAGGGGGCGCGTGCCGAAGAGGATCCGCTCGGCGATCTGGCCGTAACGGTAGTCGCCGAAGAGGTTCGGGTGGTCGCCGTCGTTGGCGAGGATCCCCATGCCCCAATGGTTCGGCTGCTGGCCGACGCGGAGGAGGCCGACCTTCGTCCGCCAGTCGACGTAAAGCCAGCGCGGAACCAAGTAATTCCCGAGGTTTCCGCCGTTGTCCCGGGGGGCCGAGTCGGCGCCGACGCCGCTCGTCGTGTCGCCGAAGACGAAGCCGGTCGGGAAGTCGATCTGGCCGGTCACGACGACGTTCGGCCCGATCCGCACGCGGGGCGTCGCCCGGAGCCAGCCGGTCACGAAGGACTTCTGGCCGAGGCTGCGACCGGTGAGCTTCGGGTTCTCGGCGAGGTCTTTCGGCGTCGGCTCGAGCAGAAATGCCCGCTGAAACTGGGCGCGGAGCTGGAACTCGCCGTCGAGCTCAAACCGGAACGGTTCGTCGGCATCGAGGGGGCGCGGGACGATGCGCCCCGTCGGCTCCCGGAGGGCAACGATGCGATCCCACGGCGTGTTCCGCGGATCTTCCGGCGGCGTCAGGCGCGCCTGCTGGGCGGGGGTCGACGGGGGAGACAAGCGCGCCGCTGCCGGCTCCGGCTCCTCCGCCCACGCGGAAGGCGTGAGGGCGACCAGCGTCACGAACGCCGAGCAGCCAAACCAGGCAGAGCAGGCAGACCGGGCAGAGAGCGCAATCGGGCGACGTCGTGCAGGATGCAAACGCATAAAAGCGACCCCTCGGTACCACATCGCGGGGCGACGGTTTGGGCGAGTCGCTACTTCCGCAGGGCGAGCGCCGCTTCCACGCGCCCGTTCGCGCGGGTCACGACAAACAGGTATGCGTCGCCGGTAGCGGCCGCGTCCCCGCCGTACACCGTGTCGCTTGTGTGGATCGGGAGGTCGCTCAGGACGAGATTTCCAACGGGGCCCGTCAAAGGGGGGCCGGCGGCGTCGCGGGGGTTCGGGCGGGGGCCGTTGGTGGGCGCCCCGATCGCGTAGCTGGCGCGGATGGCGGTCGCCCCAGCAGCGCTCTTGGCGCGGCGCTCGTGGAGACCGCCGACCGGTGCCAGGGCGAGGGTGGTCGTCGTCGTGCCCCGGGCCGCGCGGAAGCAGACATAAAACCCGCCGTCGGCGACCGGCGCCTGGAGGGCCGCCGCGATCGGGGCCGCAGAGAGATCGTCAATGAACGCCGTCTCTTCCCCCTTGCGGGCGGTGGCGACGACGAGGGTATACGGCGTCCCCGGCAGGTCGCGGCGGACGAAGGCACCGTGGGCGGTCGAGACGCCGCGCGCTTCGCCGTTCACACAGACGCCGCGCTCGCTGTTCGGCGCCTCGAGGGCAAAATCGGCGGTGGCGAACACGCCCCCCTCGCTTGTCGCCGGCGGCGCGCAAGTGCCGGATCCGAGCACGCGCACGTTGCTGACGGTCGGGTCGGTCGGCAGGCCGAAGATGCCGGTCACCGGCGACGTGGTCACGGCAAAGCCGGCGGTCGCGCCAAACCGGACGGTCACTCCGTCGGCGGTGCGCCCGGTTCCGGCGGCGAGCCCTTCCAGGAGTGGGCCGCCTTCGTAGGTGAGGACCGCCCCCCAGCCGGCGCGCTGGGGATCGATCCGGAACCCGCCCGCGGCGGCCGGCGCGATCGGAAGGAAGAGTTCTTTCGCCCCTTTGCGGAGTTCGGCGCGGAAGGCGG
>JAAFHJ010000602.1 GCA_013298325.1 Myxococcales bacterium
CATCGTCGAGCGCCTTTCGTGCATTTGCGAGGGCGACCAATCGCGATTGCTGGGCGCCTGAATCGAAGTAGCCGTCGACGTAGGTGTAAAGACCATGCACCTGCGCAGCGCGGAGCGCGGTCATCTTGGCGGCATCGGCGAGGTCGTCGAGGAGGTCCTTCGTGTAGGCGGGGACCTTGCTGCGAAGCGCGTCGCCGCGGACGGCGAGCGTTCCGAAGCGGGCCTCCATTTCGGCGAGGAGCGGGTCGACCTCCTTCGTGTAGCCGGGGCCGCTGTGGAGCGGGTTCCGCATGTCGACGAGGCCGAGTTTGTCGGGCTGGGTCGGCGGGAGTGCGGTCACGACCTTGGACATGTCGTCCCACGTTTCCCAGCCTTGCAGGTAGGCCTGCCCGTTCCGTTGAACGACGGTAGATGGTGATTTTCCTGCGACTTTTCCGAGGATCAGCAGGTCGTACTCGGCCTTGGAGACGTCGACGATCCAGTTCTCGACGTCGGTCTTTGCGCTGCCAAAAATCTGGGTGACCGGCTGGAGGGCGCCGCGGAACGCTTCGTCGGCGCTGAGCGTCGGCGCCCCCGGGTTCCAGGCGGCGCGGGCGGCGACGACGTCGTTTAGCCAGTAGCCCCACTCCCAGCCGCTCGAGAAGATGAGCTGCCCGTCCATCTTTGCGCCCGGCTTGCTCATCCGGTTGTTCGCTTCGTCGTCGGCGATCAAACGGAGATCGCTCAGGCGTCTCTCGGCGTAGATCGGGAGAAACAAAGGGACATCGATGTCGAAGCTTACCCAGTAGGCGGTCTCCGGGTACCAGAGCACCGGTCGGCGACCGACCTCCTGGCGCAAGAAATCGTGGAGGTAACCGAAATCGGTGTTGTTGTAGGTCGGCGCCGGATCGTGAAGACCGTAGTGCTGAACGGTGTGCGGCAAAACGCCGAGGCGCGGGTCGGCGTGGTGGGGGAGGAAGTTGAAATTGATGTCTTTCCCGGTCACCGGGTCGGGGAAGCCCTTTGCCGTTTGACCGGTCGAAGCATGGGCTTTAATAAATACCGGCTTCTTCCAGCGCTCTTCGGAATGTTTGGTGACTTCATTCATCCAGTCGAGCATCCGCTGCGGTGCCGGCGCGGTGAACTCGCTCGTCCCCGATTCGGTGCCGAGGAAGTCGAACCCGCAGGAAAGCACCCAGTCGATGCGGCCGTCGATCTCGGCGAGTTCGGCCGCTTCGTCGTTCGCGTTCTGATTTCTTAGGAGTCGAAACGCGTGCTGCTGCCCGAAGACAATCGGCACATCGACGCCGACTTTGATGCCGAATTCGTGGGCGCGATCGACGAGACGTTTCAAGCGCGCCTGGCGCACCGGGCCGTCGGCGAAGGCTTTCCAGTCGTCGGCGTAGAGGAGGAACCACTCGACCTCCGTCTGCCGGTTCGCGAGCAGCCATTCGAGGTAACGATCCCACTCGGGGAGCATCGCTTCGAAGCCATTCGCGTCTTCCGGTCCGGTCACGCCCCAGCCTTGGAGGAGCTCGGTCAGCTCCAGCGGGTGCTGGGTATGCAGGTGGATCGCGCGCGTCTTCCAGCGCGGAGACTCACTGATCTTTAGGGAATTTGTGGGCGGTATGAGCGCGGACGGGACCGTCGGCGCGAGCGGGTGGAGGAAGCCGAAGCCGAGGTTTTCGAGGAGCGTGTAGGATGCATAGACGCTCGCCCGCGGCGTCCGCGCGTCGCCGACGGCCGCCATGCGTCGACCACCGCCGCTCGTCTCTTCACGGACGACGAAGCGCTCGTCGTCGTTCCCCGCCGGAAGTGCGCTCGCCGGGGCGATCCGATCGGCGACGGCGCCGTGGCCGAAAAGAAGATGCAGTGCCCCGGCGGCGAGTGCCGGTTCGTCCTTCGGATCGATCTCCACTGCCGCCGGAGAGGCCGCTTTGAGATGGAGGCGAATGCGCTCTTTGATTGGCGCTGGAATTTCTGCACCAAATGCGTACACGACGCCGCTGACCGTTGCCGGAACCGCACTGTCGGTCGCCCCCCCGTCGACCCCGCTCGGCGGATCGACGGTCGCCCCGGTTTCCGAGCCGCACGCGGCAGGTCCGACAAAAAGTGCCGAAAGCGCGAGCGGCAAGAGGGCCGCGGACAGCGACGAGAGCGGGCGACGACGGAGCATAAAGACCTTCCGGAAGGCGGACGACGGGCCGAGCGACGGGACCGAACGAGCCTACGCGAAATTCTGTCCGAGGCGACCGATGAATCAGCTTTTCACGCCGCCCCCACGCACTGCCGCCGCCGCCTGTAGCGCTGCGTCAATCGCGCCTTTTGCGTCATTTTTCGCGCCAGCGGCCGCCGGCTTTCCGAGGAGACCGCCAGCGGAGGCGTCGACACACCCCTTGTCGCCGGGGCGGCACGACGTCGCGCTGGGGACTTTCGCGAAGACGGTCGTTCCACCGGCACTGGCGCCGGCACCCACCGGCCTTCCATCGCCGCGCGTGGCGACGGGGCGGGCCTCCGCGCGCACCGCCTCCACGCGTACGGCCGGAGGACGGACGGTTTCCGGCCGCGCGAGGGTCGCAACAAAGGCTCGTTGTGCCGATCGATCAATCGTCGGAGTTACCCGTTCCGGGCGTGCGACGCGCTCGAACGTCCCCTTTGCGACGGGCGTGACGACGAGCCGTTCCGGTCTTGAAAAAGATGCTTTTCCACATACTTGCGCCGAGGCCGTCGGCGCGATGGTCGCGATCAGCGTCGCGCCGAGGACGAGCGAAAACCCACGAAGAACGTGTGAAGAGGCCATGGAAACTCCCTTGGAGAGCGGCGGCGATCCTTCGCCGGCGTTAGTGGTTCACGATGCTTCCGTCCTCCACGTCCCGGGCCAACGGCGCGAGCATGAAAATTCTCAGGCGAAACCACAAAAAAGCGCCGACCCGTCGGTGAGGGGGTCGGCGCGAGCGTCACGATCCTGACGCCTTCGCGCCCGCCGATCGTGCCGAATGTAGACGGCTAACGGAGGATCGCCTTGAGGTCGCGGGCGACTTCGCTCCGCACGACGGGGTCGACGCCGGCCGGTTCGCAGGGACCACCGCTCAGATCTTCAAAGGCGAGGCTCTCAAGGCCGATCGGTTCCGTTTGCCAGGACTGGCCCCCGGAAATCGCGAGGCCGCCGTGGTGGAGGAC
>JAAFHJ010000603.1 GCA_013298325.1 Myxococcales bacterium
GGTTCGACCTCGGCACAGGATGCGCCTTTTGTGCAATTGGCATCGAGTTCCGGTCGATAGAGAAACTGGGGCGCCTGGAGGAAGCTCGCGAGCGAAAGCTGCACCGCCGCCGGAAAGTCGACGGCGGTTTGCCAGGTTCGAAACTTCGCAAGGGAGCGAGCCGCTTCGTCCTCGGTGAGGGGGCGCCGGAAGATCCGTTTGCCGAAGGTCGACACAAAATGTGCGGCACATGCGTCGGCGTCGGTGGCGGTCGACCAACTGCATCCGAGCGACGCGGAGAGGGCCGGTGCATCGGCAACGAAGGCCGCTGCCACGGTGTGCGCGACCGCTTCGTACCTGGAAATTCGCACGTCCGAAGGGGCTTGCGCCTCCGCCGCATTCTCGAAGCCGAGCACCACGAGATCGGCGGGAAGCGTGGGAACTTCGAAGGTGGTGCCTGGAAAAAGGTCTCGAAGGCTGTTGCGATACTCGTCGTTGCTCAATCGACGAAGCGGCGCCGTCCCAATCACGACTTCGGCAGTCTCCGTTGCGTCCGGAGCGCTGTAACAGGCGCCTAGGCCAAGAGCCGCCCCCAGCACGTAAGGCGCCGCCACGTTCGATTTGCGGCCCAGCGAAAGCCGCGCAAACACACCGAATTTCATTGCTGAGCCAAGGTACACCGCGAGCGTGGCGCGCGCATCCGCATTCTTGTGCCTTCGCTAGAGGCCTGCGCGGAAGCGGAGGCCCCCGTGGAAGCTCATGGAGGTCGTCGAGAACCCGGCCCCCGCGGCAAAACCGAGGGGAAATTCCAAGGTGTAGCCAGGCGCTACGACCACCGGCACCGTCAAGGCGAGGTCGACGCCGATCGTGGTGATGCTTCGAAGCTGTTGGCCGGAAAAGGCGAGGTCGATTTCGCCGCCCCAACGCCGGTAGAGCCAGCCGATCCGCCCTTGGCGCCCGAAGGTTGCCTGCTCGGGGTGGGTGGCGCCGAACGAGAGGAGAAACGCGCCGTGCGGGGCCTCCCGATCATCCGGCAAGTCGGCACGGGTGAAGTTGGCTCCGCCGAGTCGGACGGTGAATTGCGCGCCGCTCGTTCCGCCAAAGATGCCGTGATCGGGACCGCCACCGAAAGCGGTAGCGCCGAGGAAGCCGCCACTCACCCCCGCCCACGTTCCGTCCAAGCCGACGTTGATTTGGCCGGCCCGTGCCGTCCTCGCGCCAGGGAAATCGCTTTCGCTTCCAGTGGTTGCGGCAGTCGCCATCCCCCCGTGGACGGAAACGAGCAGCCCTTGCCGAAGGCGAACCTGAAGGCCAAGGTTTGTCCCGTGCCCCACCGTTCGAACCGTCGCCGTGCGTGAGATTTCGCCCGATGGGCTCGGGGAGCAATCCCAGCCCGATCCGCATCCGATGTTCGTGGAGGCGCTCCCGACCACGACGCCCTCTTCGACGGTGAACGCCATCGGGTAGAGCGTTTGCGTCATTGCGGCCTTTTCGGCGGGCCGGGTTTCGGTGTCCTCCGCATGCGCGACGCAGGGGAGCAGGGCGAAGGCGGCGAAGGCGCTCCGCCACACCGCACGCGTGCGCTCAGCCAGGACCGCCGACACCTGAAAATTCCCTCGCCAGCCATTCTGCTTCCCCATGGCTTGGGGGATAATCGAAACACGAAACAGCGTCGAATCTCGCCGTGTCAGAGGTCCTCACGGAGCGATGCCCGGCCCCAAGTCGGCGATCTTGAACCGAACGATCGCGTACTCGATCACGTTTGCCGGCGGCACCCGGGTCGCGACCTGGACGTAGGCGTGGGTGCAGTCGAGCGCTTCTGGGCCGATGTACTGCCAGAAGCCGGGGTCGGCCGCCGGTACGGTGTCGTTGAAGAGCCAGCGGCGCCCGTCGGAGAGGCGCACGAGCGCGATTCCGGCGGCGGCCGGGTTTCCGCTGCTGCCATACCGGCTGTTGAAGACCGCGTAGCCGCAGCCGACGACGAGGTCGCCCTCGGCGCCAAAGATCGCGTCGTTCGTGAGGACCTTGGTCGCGTGGGCGAAGGGGTCGGGGTCGTTGAAGGACGCCTTCCAGAGATCGCCATGTTCGCGTTCATGCGTGCCGAGAGAGAGCCCGAAGCCCCGGGACCAGGCGATGTCGGTGCCGTCGCTCCCGATGCTCATGATCTTCCCGTCCGTGTACCGGCGTCCATCCACCTTCAGGAGCGGCGGAGCCCCCTTCTGACCGACCCAGTACAGCCCTCTTGCGGTTGCCGTCCCAAGCGCGCCATTCGGGAGTTCGTCGCGAGGAAGGCCGATATCTCCGCCGTAACTTGTCGCATTGTAAAGGGAGTAGCGCACGCTCGGTTGCTCGAAGTCCAGAAGGTCTGCCTGTCCAAATGTCGCGCGGACGGGCCCCGCCTCAAACACAGATAAGAAGAGGGAAAAGGCGTCTGGTTCTTTCGTTGCGCGATAGAGAACTCGCTGATCTTTGAGGTCCAGCCGGGGCGCTGCAACAAATGCTTCCTCGACAACTCCGTTTCCACTTTTCACCGGCGTCGTACCGACCATCGTCGAAGACACGGGTGAAACCCGCGCCGTACAAAGCGACGAGGATGACGCCGATGGAGAGGGGTAATCGTAGGCGCCGACTACCGCGTTGCCTTCCTGCAGGACCACTCGCGCGGAGTTCGTGGCGTTCAGGAGGGCGCTCGTGCTGACCACGCCGGAACCGTTCGATCGCGCGAAGGGATTGACAGTTCGAATCCCTGGGTCGGCGCTCTGAAGGATCTCGCAGGGGAGCCCGGCGGTCGCCGGGAGCGCCGGGCAGGTGCGCCACGGGATCGCCGGGGGCGCAGACGCGTCGGGCGTCCAGGCGCAGACCTGGCACTCCTTCGGGAGCCCGCCGATGGGGACCCACCCGGCATCGCAGGTGAAGCCGGGGCCGCCGTCGACGGGCACGCTCGCTTCCGGCGGAAGCCCGCTGTCCAGGTCGATGATCCCGCCATCCCGGCGCCCGCCGTCGGTGGCGCTGTCGACGGCGATTCCCGCGTCAGAAACGGGCCCTTCGGTGTGGCCGCAGCCGGCGCAGGCCAGGATCGCGGGGCCGAGGAGGGCAATCAGAGAGGGGCTGCGATTCATGGCGGCTGCGAGGGGAAAGGTGCCCGATTCCGAAGCGCTGTGGGGGGTGCAGACCG
>JAAFHJ010000604.1 GCA_013298325.1 Myxococcales bacterium
CGCTTCCATCGCCGCCATCACGGCGGGGTGCGGCGACCCACCGGCTTGGGCCTGGAGCGCGCCGAGCGCGGAGCGAACATGACCGAGTGCCGTATCTGCGTGCGGCTGAACGACCGTGCCCCCCGAGCGCTCGATCTGGTGAAGCGCCCCCATCGCCTGGGCAATCGGCGCAGCGAGCTCGACGAGCGCCGGCGGGACGGCCGGGTCGGACTGCAGGGCGTTGAGCCCCTTGGCGAGCGCTTCGCGCGCCTTTTGGGAAGTGGTAAGGATTTCGCTCACGGGGGTATCGCTCCGCGTCTTTCGTTGCCGTCGGCGCCGCGCCGGGGATGTGGGGGCCGAAGGACGTTGCGGTCCCGAACCGACCCCCACGAGGGTGGTCATCGTACGTAGAGTCGCTTGGAAAGGGAACCGCGAACGGGCGTGTGCTTGTGAAAGTAGGTGCGCCGCTGAGCGATGCGGGCCACCTAGAGCCGTTCGGCGAGGGCTCTCGCGAGGTGGTCACCGGGCCAGGCGTCGACATCGTCGTCGGCATCTTCGAGGCGCCCCGCCGTCACCCGAAGCACGCCGTCGCCCGCCCCGAGGTAAAAGGCACCCTGGAAGAGCGTCGCGTCGCCGGTCTTTAGCGCCCGAGGGGCCTCGGGATCACGAACGGCGGCTGTCACGACGACAGTTTCTGACCCGACAGTCACAAACGCCCCCGGCCACGGCGCGGCGGCGCGAATCAGCCGGAGAAGATCTTCGCAGGGCTTTGCGAGGTCGAGGGCGAGGTCGTCGTCGCTGGGGGGCGCCGCCTCCGTCGCGAGCGTTTCGTCTTGGACGACGTCGGTCGGCGGCATCCCCGATGCAAACGCCAGCGCCGTCTCGCGGAGCAGCGCCAGCGAGGGCCGATCGAGCTTCTTTGCGAGCGTCCAGGCGTTCCATTCGGGATGGATGGTGAGGCGCTTCTGACCCAACAACGCGCCGGTGTCGTACTCCACGTCGAGGCGATGGGCGGTGACGCCGGTTTCGTGGTCACCGGCCCGCAGCGCCGCGAAATAGGGATCGGGCCCGCGATGGCGGGGGAGCAGAGACGGGTGCACGCCAAACGCGCCAAGCGGCGCGAGCGTTAGCGCCTCGGCAGGGAGCTTTTTCGTCCAAAACCAGGAGACGACAAGGTCGGGCTCTTCCCGGCGTCGGTCATTCAGAAATGCAGGGGTGACCGCAGGCACGAGGGAAACGCGATCCTTCCCGAGCACGCGCCGAAGCCGCCGAACCCCGCGCGCATCTTTTCGGCAGATCGCCGCGTGAACGATTTCGTGGCCGTCCCGCGCGAGGAGCAGGGCGGCCAGCGGGAGACCGAAGAACAGGATTTTCACAGGTGACTCGCCGGTCAGAAACCGATCAATGCTCGCGAAGTTGTTCGCTGACCGTCGCCGTCGTCACGAGGGCCGGTTCGTCCCCCATGAGCTTGAGCATCGCCTGCTTCACCGCATGCTCGACGAGCGTCCAGAGTTGGGCGCGATCGGTGGAGCGTCCGAGGAAGCCGATCGGAATGCGGAAGCCCCCTTTGTCGCGGCGCCCGCCGCCAAACGGATGGCCGCGGTCATCAAAACCGAAGGCCTGCTCAAGCCAGGCGCCCGGGTCGACGCTCGGGGAGTGCGTGCGGAGGGAGCCTTCGATGAATCGCTCGCCGACGACACCGTAAACAACAACGGTATCAATATCTTCGCGGCGTACGAGGAAGTCGGCCGCCTGGGCGATCGTGTCGCGGTCGGTTTCGGAAACGAAGCCGACGCCAGCCATCGCGAAGTTTCGGCGCACCTTGAGGGTGGCGAGCGCGCGGCTGATGACGTCCATCGCCGAGGGGGCGATCGTCCGGCGCGCGAGGTCGGCGAGGAGATCGCGATCGCAGACTTCGGCGATCGCAGCGGCGGCACGAAAATCGCCGGGGCGGGCAAGCGTGAAGTCGTCCGTGTCGGTCGAGAGGCCGTGCATGAGCGCCGTCGCGACGCGCCTGTCGTCCTCCGAGTCGGGATCGAGGGGGGCGAGTGCGTTGAGGTACTCGACAAAAATTGTCGCAGTTGCGCCTACTTCCAGGCGCAAATCTACGAATCGAGCCTTCGGGGGCGTCGTGGCTCGGTGGTGGTCGACGATGACGAGGACTTCACACTTTTCGGCGCCGACCAGCTCCGGGTCGACATCGTGGGCGTCCACCAGCGCGATGAACTCGATGTTGCCTGCATCCTGCACATTCTTGATCTTGCGAAGCTGAATGTTGAGCAGCTTCACAAGTGCGCGATTTTCGCGGTGAGAGAGCTCGTGGCAGTAGCCGATCGTGACGTTCGTCACCCCGAGGCGCTCGGCGAGGTGGGAAAGCGCCATGGCACTTGCAAGGGCATCAGGATCGGGATGGCCACGCAGTGCAATGAGCAGGCCTTTCCCCTTCGCGACCGCTATCGCCTCGGCAAACGCCTGTGCGCGATCGATCATAGAGCCTCCGGCAATCGTGAGCCGCCGTGCGGTTTCGGTCATGGCTGGTCGGGCGGGGCGGGGCGACAGTCGGTCGCGCCGGAGACCCAAAAGTGGGGAATCGGGAACCAAGGACGCGCAGTCCTCACACGGAAAATACCGGGCCCGAAAGCCAGTACGGCTTCAGGCCTGCCCATCATGTTCACGATCCCGCCCTTCCGTCGAGGAGATCGTGGGCCCTTGGAAATCTTCTGGGATCCGGAGCAGTGGACGTCGTCGGTTAGCCGCAAGGGAGGCCGTTGTGGTAGCCTGTAGGTCCGATGAAGCAGCGCGTCGCGCGCGGTCTCTGCCGCGTGAGCGCTCTGCGTGAGTCGGCGACGGGAGCGTAAGGGCTGTGCAAGGCATCGGTGAAGGGAAGGACGCGCGTGAGACCGCACTCGCAGAGCGCGAAGCGGCTTCGGGAACGCCCGTGATTTTGGAGAGCCCCGCGTCGGCGCGGCAGCCGTCGCTGCCCCCCGATTTGGGCGTCGATCTTCGGGCTCCTCAGCTCTACCTCAATCGCGAATTGTCCTGGCTTGCTTTCAACGACCGCGTGCTTGCCGAAGCGGAAAATGAAGCGGTTCCGCTTCTCGAACGGGTGAAGTTTCACGCGATTGTTGCTTCGAACCTCGATGAATTCTTCATGGTCCGCGTCGCGGGCCTC
>JAAFHJ010000606.1 GCA_013298325.1 Myxococcales bacterium
TCCACGTTCAGACCCCGCAGAATGATACCGCCGCGATCAAGCTTACCTTCACGAACGCCGCCGATGTGGCCGGGAAGATTGACGATCGGTTCTTGAAGCGCTTCCAGACGGAACTCGCGCGGATGCCGAACGCCAACGCGGCCGAAGTCAGCTTTAAGATCAAGACGGAAGTCGAGACCGGCATCCGCGACCGCGCCGTTCAGCAAGCGAAAGAGACGATCGGCCGTCGTGTCGACGAACTCGGGCTCCGTGAAGCGAGCGTCACTGTTCGCGACGAAGACATCATTATTGAGGTCCCCGGCAACGACAAGGCGGCCTTCGAAGACATCAAGGAGACGATCCGCAAGACGGCCCGCCTTGAGTTCAAGATGGTCGACGACGAAGCTGACTTCTTCGGGGCGATCAAAGACGGCCCCGAACTCGAAGCGGAAGCGATCAGCATTTACACGGAGCGCGCCCCCGCGGGCCCCGGCAAAGAGGTGAACTCCCATTTTGCGCGCCTCGTGCGCCGCGAAGGGGAGACCCAGGCGCAGGCGCTCGTCCGTTTCAAGAACTGGACGAAGAACCTCGTCGTCCCCGACGACCACCAGATCGGCTTCGAAGTCGCCCCCGAGTACGACGAGGAGACGCAGACGATCAAAGAAATCGGCTGGCGGACGATCTACCTCTGGTCCCGAGCAGACATCACCGGTGAGTACATCACCGACGCGGCGAGCACGCCGCCGTCCGAGCAGCAGCCGGGGTGGTCGGTTTCCCTCACGTTTAGCCCGACTGGCGCGGAGCGTTTTGAGGAAGTGACCGGAGCAAACATCAAACGTCGTTTCGCGATCATCCTCGACGACGTCGTCAACTCCTCCCCCCAGATCAATCAGAAGATCGGCGGCGGCCGCGCGAACATCACGATGGGCGCTGGCGATCCCGAGAAGAGCCGCGTGGACGCCAAGAAGCTTGAGCTCGTGCTCCGCTCCGGCGCGCTTCCCGCCCCGATTTCCCCCTCGAACGAGACCCTCATCGGCCCGACCCTCGGCGACGACGCTATCGGCAAAGGGCTCACCGGCGCCGCGGTCGGCTCGCTCCTCGTCTTGATCTTCATGGCGATCTACTATCGGAAGGCGGGCCTCGTCGCCGACATGGCGGTGCTCTTCAATCTGGTGATTCAGCTCGCGATCCTTGCGACGTTTAGCGCCACGATGACGCTCCCCGGCATCGCCGGTCTCGCGCTCACGCTCGGTATGGCTGTCGACGCGAACGTGCTCATCAATGAGCGTATTCGCGAAGAACTCCGCGCCGGCCGAAGCATTCGCGCGGCGGTCGAGGCCGGCTACGACAAGGCCTTCGCCTCGATCGTCGACGGCCACGTCACCATCTTCATCTCGGGCCTCATCCTGGCCCAGTATGGCAGCGGCCCTGTGAAGGGCTTTGCCATCACGCTCATCGTTGGCATCATCGCGAGCCTTTTCACCGGCGTCTTCTGCACCCGTCTCGTCTTCGAGTGGTGGGTCCGCGGCGCTCGCGTGAAGGAACTGAGCGTCGGAATCAAGGTTTGATAGGGGGCCGGTGTGCCTGCATACCGGCGATTTCCTGCGATTTTCTTAGCGGCCGAGCAGCGACTCCGCCACCCACGCACTTCAACGACGCCCTTGTGGCGTCGCAGAGAACGAGCCGAGCAAGATGGAGCTCTTCAAACCGGGTAAGCAGTACGACTTCATGGGGATGCGGCGATTTTGGATATCGCTGTCGATCTTCCTGACGCTCGCGTCGACAGCGCTCCTCTTCTACCCAGGGCCGAACTACGGAACAGACTTCCGTGGCGGCACCGAAGTCGAAGTCGCCTTCCTCAAAGGGGTCGATGCAGGCGCGATTCGCCATGCGGTCGAAGCGTCGAAGCAGTTCAGCGAGCCAGACGTTCTCGAGGTGCGTGATGGAGTCGGCAACCACTTCATTGTTCGCGTTCAGGAAGTCAGCACCGTCTCGGAAATGACCAAAGAGGCGCTCAAGAAAGCGCTCTGTTTGAGCGACGATCCGAAGGCGAAGATGGACGAAAAAGCGTGCCCGGAGACGGCTCGCGCCACGGAAGTGAAGTTCTCCGCGGGCGGCGACAAGATCTCCGTTCGCTACGACAGCACCGCCGACCTCGCCAAGGTCAAGGCCCAGGTGGAGAGCATTGAAGGGGTCAAGCTCCGCGTAGGCGCGAACAACCCCGGCGAAACCTCAAGCCGCGACCACCGCGTTGAAATTCAGCTCCAGAGCATGGGTGACCAGCTCTTGACGGCGATGCGTGAGCAGCTAGGCGCCGACACGGTGCCCCAGACGCCGCTCCGCGTCGAGTGGGTCGGTCCGAAGGCGGGCAAGCAGCTCCGCGACAGCGCGCGAAACAGCGTCGCGATCGCCATCGTCTTCATCATGCTCTATCTCGCGTTCCGCTTCGACGTGCGCTTCGCGCCCGGCGTTGTGCTCGCCTGTCTTCATGACGCTCTCGTCGTTCTCGGCGTCTTCGTCCTCCTCAAGAAGGAAGTGACCCTCGCGACGATCGCCGCCGTGCTGACCATCGTCGGCTATTCGATGAACGACACGGTCGTCGTTTACGACCGTATCCGCGAAAACCTCTCCCGGTACCGTGGCAAAAAGTTCGCAGAAATCATTAACTTGAGCGTCTCTGAGACCCTCTCGCGAACGATCCTCACCTCGGGCGCTACGATGCTCTCGGTCCTCGCGTTCTTCATCTGGGGCACCGGGATCATCAAGGACTTCGCGCTCGCGATGGTCATCGGGATCATCGCCGGCACGTATTCCTCGATCTACGTTGCCGCTCCGATCACCGAATGGATCGACAGCAAGATGGGCGCCCGCAAGGATGGCCCGAAGGCCGATCCCAACGGGAAGAAGCTCGCGACCGCCTGACGGCGGCTGCCTCACGAAGACACGCCGGAAGGGGAACCTTTCGGCGTGTTTCCGTTTCTTGCGGTTGGGGAACTCTTGAAGGCGCCGGGGCACTCGCCGTAGAGTGCACCTATGAAAAATGTTGTTCGATTCGGGACGATTATCGCGCTTGTGTTGAGTTCGCTTGTCGCATGCACCGGGGGCGCCGCCGTCATCGCCGGTCCCAGCGAGGAGGCAGCGACGATCTGCGCCAAAGCGACCGACTACT
>JAAFHJ010000605.1 GCA_013298325.1 Myxococcales bacterium
TACCGGCTGTCCGCTCGCGGAGTGCCGCTAGAACTTCGGAATAGCGACACGTTCGCGTTCCGCGCGGAAGAACGACCTCAATTTCCCGACGGGAGCTGCGCCCAACGACGAGGAGACGACCACGGAGCTGAAGAATCCCTGGACCGATGTCGCGCAGCGCGCGCCAGAGTTCCTCGTCCGCGACGTTCCCTTGCTCGAACTCGACGCCAAGAGCGCGCCCCGCTTCATCGAGCCAGTTTGGAGTGGCTGCGGGAGGAAGTGGACGGTCCGTTGCCGCAAAACCGCAATGAACCGTCAATGCGACGATAGCCGTCGAAATTTGGTCGCGTGGCCAGGTAATTTCCTCAAAAAAGCTCATTCAGATTTCGGGTCGCCCCCAGTATGAATCTGGCCATCCGCTACGACGAGTTTGCGCCAATCGTCGGTTCCCCATACGGACGCTTGATTGGCAAGATCGCTTGTGCAGAGAGCCGCAAAGAGGCGCCCTTTTTCGAGCAGGACCGCAGGCGGCCCGTCCTCGACGATTTGACCATTTTCTACGACAAGCACCCGGTCAAAATCCATAACCATTTCGACGTCATGGGTAACCGCGACGAGGGTTTGAGCTACGAATGACTCACGCAACTTCTGCATCATCGCGCGACGGCTGTCGCGATCGAGCCCTCGAAAAGGCTCGTCGAGGAGAACGAGTCGCGGCTTGTCGTTCGCGAGGGCACGAGCAATCCGAATGCGCTGCCCCTCTCCTCCACTGAGAAGCCCGCCTCCAAAGCCAACGTTCGTCATGAGGCCACGCTGAAGACGGCTCACAACGTCCGAAAGATTAGAGATTTCCAAAATCTCGCTCATCGGACGCAACGGACCTTCGGAAGTTCCGTAGGTGACGTTCGCCAGCATGGTGTCGCTCCAGAGATGAACGGAGGGATCGACCCAGGCCGTCTGCCGACGGAGTGCTTGAAGCGTTTCGCCTTCCAAGGCCATTCCGTCGGCGAAAATCTGACCGTGTGTCGGTTGCTTTAGGCCAAGAAGGAGCGATAGAAACGTCGACTTGCCCGCCCCGGAGCGCCCGACAATGGCGACGTGTTGGCCGTTGCGAATACTTAGATTGACCGGCTCGAGGATGGTCTGTCCGGAGGCGACCAGTGACACGTTTTCGAAGCGGATCGACGCTCCGCGCCCGACGGCTCCGTAGCTGGTCAGTTCCTCAGCGGCCGTTCGCCGTCGAGCGGCGGCGAGCACCGGTTCAAGGGCGCGCGTGATCGCCATGCGAATCGGCGGTATCGCCTGTACGGACGTCAAGAGCGCGGTCGCTTGGGAGGGCAGCTTCAATGCCCAAAACAGGACGAGTACGAACGCCGCCGGCGCCGATGTTCGATGGAGGAACGTCAGAAGAGAGGCCAAGAGCAATAGCGTCGTCGCGAGGTCTTGCAGCGTCGAGCTCCCCACAACTGCGGCCAATCGTTCGCTCGCAGCGGAAGACCAGGCGGCTAAGCGCTTTCGATGCTCGCTTCGTAGTGCGGACTCAGCGCCATGAACACGAAGCGGAACAATTCCAAGGAGTGAGTCTTGGAATATTTGGAGCAGGGCGGCCGAATGAGCATTGAGCCGCGCGTCGACATCGCCGAGCCGTCGCGAGGCAAGATAGGAAAGGGATATAGACACCGCAGCCGTCGTAGAGGCAAGAATTGCGGTGTAAACATCGCAGGTTGCGAGAACGACGAGCGTTGTAATAATCCCGAGAACGGCACGAACGGTCGAAACTGCGAACGCCGGAAGTTCCCGCGCGAAGTGAAGAGTCTGCGCACGCTGAGCAAGGTCGGACGTTGGGCGCGAATGAATGAAGTGATCGTCCAACCCTGGCAGCGACGAAAAGATTGCGAGGCGCACGCGCGTCTCAAGAACTCGGCCAATGTGGGCCTGGGCCGCATTGAAGGTCAGATCGACGAGCCCGCCAAGGACGAGGAAGGAACAGACCCATACGCTGACGCCGATTCGTTGGATCGCTTCCTGGAACCAGTTCGGCAGCTTGAGCGCAGCACGAAAAATGAGGACCTCGGCGACGCCGCTCGCTGTTGCCGCAAAACAAAGGGCCATCAGCGCCGGTCCAAGAAGGCGATATTCGCGCCCGAGCAAGTCACGAACAATGGCGTAGACGGAGCGCGGCGGCTCCTCGATCGCACGACGGAGGTCGTCGGCCCCTTCGAGGCGCGCGAACAGTTCCGCGGTTGGCAACACGACAAGGTTTCCGGGTTGGACGGCGGCAAGCGCGACCGCTCCGGTCAACGTGACCTCCTCGGCATCTCCACGAACCGCCCAAAAAATTTCGGGAACTTGGACGGGTGCCTCCGCTTCAAGGCGAGCGACCTCGAAGGATTTTCGAAGCAGAGGAGCGACCCAGGAAGGTCGTCCGCCCGCTTCACGACGAAGCCGCCGAACAAATCTCTGGGAGGCGTCGAGCGCGGCGAGGCTGTGCCATGTGGGGTCGCTTAAAGCTGCTTTGAGGAGCTCGTCCGCGTCACGGCGCGACGTGAGGTCCCAGAGGCCCTTCTGGAGCGCATCAAGAAATGCCGATTGCTCAGCCCACTCGCGAAAATCGGCCGGTGAAAACGGCTGACTGTGGCGATGTAAAATACGACGCAGGTCGTCTTCGCGCATCCACTTCCGACCGATGGCCGGATCCATCAGGAGCCAATACTGACCTATCTTTCGCCATAGAACGGAGAAATGAAGGCCCCCTGAACCGATATTAACGACGACAACAGCCGGGAGTCTTGTGGCGACCTCCTCGAGTGCCAAATCATCGGGGATGATGTGTTGGCAGCAGTCGATTCCGAGCCTCTCGAGGATCTGCTCGAGGGTGTTGATCGAGGTTCCGTCGACGTCGGTTTGACAGGCCTCACGAAGGCGCTCGTAGTTCGCCGGCAGTCCGTAGCCTGCAAGGAGACACGCGATCGACGCGACTCCGCAGTCCATGCTGGAAATCTGTATAAATTCGGGCGGTAAAAAGGCGCGACGGAAGCGCTCTCCGCCGACCGCTTTGCCGTAGGTCGAGAGCCGCGGCGACCCTTCCCCTCCCGGGAACTGACTCGGACGCACCATTTCTATTTCACACTCGAAATGCCACCTTCTTGGGGCACTTTCTGGACGCGTG
>JAAFHJ010000607.1 GCA_013298325.1 Myxococcales bacterium
CGCCCGCAACACTTCGACTTCACGAACAAATCGCGCGAGTGCGTCGCGCCCGCTCGCGCCGTCGGGGGGGAGAAGAGCTTCACCGCCACCTCGGCGCCTCGCACGCGATCCTTGCATTGAACGACGCGGGCGGTCGGCGTCCGCGCGACCTCCTTTAGGCTCTCATAACGGCCAAAAAAGACGGTTGCTGCGTTTGCTTCGCGCGTGCTGTCGGGGCCGGCATTTGCAGCGTCGCCAGAATTTGGTGCTCGCGAAGGGGGGGAGAGGCTGTTCGGTGCGTCGTCCCCGCCGAGGCGGGCGAGCTCTTCCCGGGCCGCCTGGGCGGCGACTTCCAGCCCCATCGCCGCGACCAGCGGAGCGAGCAGGGAGAGCGCCGGTTTCCGCTCGGGGGCCTCCCTCGGTACCGCCTGCAGCGCTCGCACGGCCGCTTCCCGCTTTCCAAAGCGAATCAGCAAACGCCCAAGCGCGAGGGCGGCACCAGCATCGTCGGGGGCCTTCCGCAGGCGGCGCTCAAGCAAGCGCCCAGCACCGACAATGTCTTGATTCTTTTCGAGAATATTGGCAGCGCGGACGGCGTCGCCAGCGTCGTCAAAGCAGCGCGCGGCGTCGAGCGGTTTGCCGGCGAGGAGGTAGAGTTCGCCGGCCCAGCGGGGCGCGTTTCGCCCTTCGAGCTTGTAGGCGGCGCCAAGGAGGTCGTTTGCGGGCGTTGTGGGCACTGCCGCGGTGAGCGCCAATCGCGCGCCAGCCACCGCAGCGAGAAGATCCGAGGCCCGCGAAGAATCGCCGGCCTGGACGGCGAACAAAAGTGCCGCCAGGGAATCGCCCGCCTGGGCCGCAGCGGCGGCGGCGTGGTCGAAGAGGCAGGCGCGCTCGTAGAGGCGAGATGCTTCTCCGAACTCCCCCATTTGCAGAGCAAGTTCAGCAGCTTCTACGAGGCGCTCGTCGCGCACCAGCCGATCGAGGCGCGCGCGTACTTCGCCGGCTCCGCTCATTCTCCGGCTTCTTCGCCGGGCATGGCGCCGTCGGGGCCCCCCTCGTGATCGTCGTCGTCGTCGCCGACCGCTTCGGCGGCGAGGCGCCCGTCGAGCCCTTTTGCCACGCCGTAGGGGGGCGGCGGCACGTCGCCGCGGGCGAGGGCGGCAGCGTCGCTTTTTGCAGCAACATCAAGGTGTACGCCCCGTTCCCGGTTCTTCTTTCCCGGGGCGCTCGAGTCCTCCCAGAAGTAGCTGTGGGCGCGGACATCGACGTGCACAAAGCCGCTCAGCGGATAGGTGCCGCAGCCGGTGAAGCCCTGCTCACGGACCCACTTGGCGACCTCTTCGTCTTTCGTCCCGGGGACGACGAGATCGATCGCGCGGCCGCGGCCGTGCTGGGAGTGGGAGGTGGCGCTCGGCGTACGGTAGCCAGAAATAACGCGAATTTCCGGGGCGTTGAAGTGGCGCTGGATCCGGTAGACGAGGCTCAGCGTGCGGGGCTCCGTCGGGTGGCGATTGCCGGTGGCCGGGTCGCGGAGGAGGTTTGCTGCCTGCTCGAGATCTTCCGCGGAGAAGCCCCCTTGGTCGTCGCGAGGGGTGAGCTCGACGCGCTCGCCGGTGTTGATCGCGTAGAGGACGAGCTTGGGGACGCCACGGCCGTCGACGGGGGCCGTCTTCCCCGGCGTGAGGTAGTGCCAGGCGGCCCGGCTCGCCGCGTAGCCCTTCGGGAGCTTCGGCTCTTTTGTCTTTTTTTCCGGCTTCTTGCCGTGGGCCGCGCCATGGGCGGGGTGGGCCTGGGCCTGCGGCGTGTGCGGTGCGAGGGGCGCCTGGGCGGTCAGCCAGGCGGCGAGCAACGGCAGCATTTCGGTCAGCGCCCTTCGAAGGTCGCCGCGACGTCGAAGCGCTGGCGGGCCACGAGATGGGCGGTCCCATCCCCCCAGCCGGGGACGGTGAAACGACGGGCGACGCTCCGCTCGACGTCGAGGGTACCGCCGGCAAAATCGACCGGCAGGGGAACGACGCCGACACCGTGGGGGAAGCGGCACCGAAGGGCGGGGCGGATGCCGTCGGCAAATGTGAAAATGGCTGTAAATTCGGCGTCTTCCACTAAGGCGACGCGAAGGTCCCCGTGGACGCGGGAGAGGCCGCCGTCGGCGAGCGCTGGCGTTTCGGGGAGCGCTCCAATCGGGAGCGCCGCCCCGTCGGCGAAGAGCAGGTCGAAGTGCCGGTTCGTGAGGGGGGACGCTTCCGGCGTTCCACTCACAAATACAGCACCTTCCGTATGATCGGAGAGCTCAGGGAGCCGGCGTGCCGCGAGCGGGAGGCGGTGGTTATCGCCGTTGACGAGCGCGCGGGCCCCGACGTCGACGTAGCGGACGCCCCCCTCCGGCTCCTGGAGCGCCGGGACGCGCCCACAGCCCCAGGGAATTTCGGCGTCGCCGACCGCCTCTACCGACGGGCTCGTGAAGACGCCAAAGCGGGCGGTGGCGCGGAGGACGGGGGCGGCGGTTGCCGGCGATTCGGTCGCTTCGACGAGCAATTCCGCCTGGTTGTGCACGAGCACGTTTGCGTCGGGCCCTTCACTGCCGACCGCCGCACAGCCCATCAGCGCGAAGGCGCCGACGAGCGAGGAAAATACCGAGGAAACGTGCACAGGGCGACTGTAGCCGAAAGCGGCGCTCAGGAAAACGCGGAAGCCGCTCGACGGTCCACGGGCAACCCAATCGTTCGCCGCGAGGTCGTACTCGATGCGCGCTCAGGTTCGGCGAGATGCCGTCCCCCCCTGGCCCGGGCCAGGTGAATTCTCCCGGGGCCACCCCCCTAGCGCCGCGCGAACGGCTCGATTCGCTGAGAATTCGCGTTGGCATGCGGCCTGGGGGGCGGCGCGCATGTCCTACGCGCATCAGTACCTCCCCGGCACCTTCTACGAAGTCACACGGCGCTGCGTCGACCGCGCCCACAAGTTCACGCCGAACTACGACCGGGGCGGGAAATACGCTTCGAGCGTCGAACAGCTCTACAAATACGCGACGGCACGCTACGCGGAGGCGTATGGCATCGAGGTCATTGCCGTTTGTGTCATGTCGAACCACATCCACGAAGTGCTGTTTGACCGACGGGGCGAGATCTCGATGTTCCTGCAAGAACGGAAC
>JAAFHJ010000608.1 GCA_013298325.1 Myxococcales bacterium
CGCGGCGGTCGCCGCCGCGGAGGCGGCCTCGCGGGACCCGCGGGAGTGCGCGGAGGGGCTCGCCGAAGCCGGCGAGCCCCTCCGCGCCGACTTGGTCCGCGCCGGACCTCCTCAAGTACTAACGATTATTGAAACTTCTTTCCACGACGCCGCGCCGCCCCTCCGCTGGGAAATCCTCCACCAGGCGCTCGTTGCCACCGCCGAACTTGGTGGCGTTCTCCGATCCGGCGAAACGCCGGGCGGAGACAAACGGGACGTCCGATCCGGCGAAACGCCGGGCGGAGACAAACGGGACGTCCGATCCGGCGAAACGCCGGGCGGAGACAAACGGGACGTCCGATCCGGCGAAACGCCGGGCGGAGACGCTTCCAAGCAAACCGACGACTCGCTCGAAACACGTCTGATTACGGCCATCTTCGGTGCGCTCGCCGAAGTCCCCCGTGACGCAGGGGTTGCCCTTCGGGCCCGCGTCTTGTTTCGCGCCGCACGGATCGCCGAGGCCCGCGGCGAGGGCGCCCGGAGCGCCGCGTGGGATGCCGAGCGCGCACCGCTTGCCGCGCTCCTCACGTCCCACGCCCCTGCCGGTCGCTACGACCCCGCGACCGCCCCCTGGCTCGTTGCGCCCCGTACGCTCGCCCAAAAACCGGGCGATGCGGCCATCTCCATCGGTCGTCTCGATGCCTTTGCTCAAATCGTACGCCTTCTAGAAGGGGCTGGATCTCTTCGTGAATTGCTCGGTCGCGTCCTCGATGCGCTTCTCCTGTGGACCCGCGCTGAGCGTGGCGCCGTCCTCCTCCCAGCCCCGGACGACCGCCTCGTTGCCCGCGTTCGCCGCCACCTCGATCTCGGGCAGGGGACGCCCCAGCAGGCCCTTTCTTACGGCCTCGCTCGCCGTGCCATTGCCCAAGGGGACGTCGTCGTCGCGACCGACGCCTTCGCCGACCTGGGAAATCTTCATGCCTCGGTCCACGCGCTTCGTCTTCGCTCGGTCCTTGCCGTGCCGCTCCTCGCTCGCGGACGGACCTACGGTGTCGTTTATCTCGACGACAAGCGGCAAAAGCAGCTCTTCGGGCCGGAAGAAATCGCATGGGTTCGCCTGCTTGCGACGCAGGCAGCGCTCGCGGTGGCTGACGCCCACGAGCGTGCCGTCCTTGCGCGCGCCCACCGCCGCGCAGAAAAGCGGGGGAGTGCCCTGAGCGCCCTGGTCGCCGTAAAAGAGGAGGCGCTTCTCGCTGCGGAGGCGGCGGTCGCCGCGGCTCGGGGCGACGACGAAGGTGCCTTGATCGGCACAAGCCGTCCCATGCAGGCGCTCCGCGCGCGGCTCCGGCGTGTAGCTGCGGCGGAAATTCCTGTGTTAATTCTGGGGGAATCGGGCACCGGCAAAGAGCTTGTCGCCCGCGGCGTCCACGACGGTTCCCCGCGTCGTCTTCGCCCGTTCGTCTCCGAAAATTGCGGAGCGATCCCGGAGGGGCTCCTCGAATCGACCCTCTTCGGCCACATCCGTGGCGCCTTTACCGGCGCGACCGCGAATCGCCCGGGCCTCTTCGAACGGGCGGACGGAGGGACGCTCTTTCTCGATGAAATCGCGGAGTTGCCGCTCGCGATGCAGGCAAAGCTCCTCCGCGTACTCCAGGACGGTGAGGTGCGACCGGTCGGCAGCGATCGGAGCCGGCGGGTAAACGTACGCCTCGTCGCCGCCACCCATCGCGATCTGCCCGCGCGCGTCGCCGCCGGCCTCTTCCGCGAGGATCTCCTCTACCGCATCGACGTTGTCCGCCTCGACGTCCCGCCCCTGCGCGAACGCCTCGACGACGTGCCGCTGCTCGTCGCCCATTTTTTGACGAAATATCAGCAGCCTGGAGAAGTCCCGCGCGCGATCACGACGACGGCGCTCGCCGCTCTTGCGCGGCGGGCGTGGCCGGGGAACGTTCGCCAGCTGGAGAATGAGGTCCGTCGCCTTCTCGTGTTGGCCGACGCCACCATCACCCTTGATGCCCTTGCCGAAGAGCCGCCCGCGTCCGCGCCAAGTTCGCAAGTGTCCGCGAGGTCCGCGACACTCCCCGGCGAGGACCTCGACCTTCGCGGCCGTGTCGACGACCTTGAGCGGGTTCTCGTCGCGGAGGCGCTCCGTCGAACGGCGGGCAACCAGACCCGCGCCGCCCAGCTCCTTGGGGTCTCACGCTTCGGGCTCCAGAAGATGCAAAAGCGCCTCGGGTTTTAGGCCGACAAATGAGACAAGGCCCGCTGCGCAAGCAGCGGGCCTTGGAATTCTCGTCGTTCTGGTGGAGTCAAGGGGGATCGAACCCCTGACCTCATCGATGCCATCGATGCGCTCTCCCAGCTGAGCTATGACCCCAGAATGTACTCAGAAACTTTCGCGAATAAGAACAGGCTCGCTGCGAAACAACGAGCCTTTTCCTTCTTGCGGTGGAGTCAAGGGGGATCGAACCCCTGACCTCATCGATGCCATCGATGCGCTCTCCCAGCTGAGCTATGACCCCGCGAGTTGGCGAGACCTATACACGACTCCCCCCTCGCTGTCTCCACTTTTCTTTCCGCCGATTCGCTTTTGTTGCTCGCGTTCGGCACAGACCGACGATTTCCCAGGTAGGCCAGGCCCTACTTCCGAAGAACGAAGATCGCCGCACCTGCGACAGCGACGGCAAGGACGACAAGCACCGCGACGACGATGACGAGCACTTTGCTCGACGTCGCCGGCGGCCCTTTGGCGAGGCCCGGCGCGCCAACATTGACGTTCATCGTCGGCATCCCGGGGGACATCTGCGGATAGGCGCCGGTCCCCTGCATCGCCCCGGCGGGGAAGGTCGCCGCGAGAGGATTTACGAGAGGATTTGCGAGTCCACCGGGCGGCGGCTCACTCCGCGGGACATCACCCGGAAGACCGTCAAAGAGCTGATTGGAATCGAGAAAGCCCGACTTTCGCCCCTCGTCGGCGGGGGCTTCGGCCGCAAGGTCGCTGCCAAACGGGTCAAACGGCGCTGGGGGCGGCGGCGCGAAGGCCGGCGCGTCGAAGGGGCTCGGCGCTTGCGCGCGTGCTGCCTGCGGCGCCGGGGGCGGCGGAGCCGCGTCAAACGGGCTCGGCGGCGGGCGGCGCTGGGGCGCG
>JAAFHJ010000614.1 GCA_013298325.1 Myxococcales bacterium
CTGCTGCCTGCGTCGCTAGCTCAGTTGGATAGAGCGTTGGTCTCCGAAGCCGAAGGTCGTAGGTTCGAATCCTACGCGACGCGCAAAACCCCTCCTGCCGAATCCCGGCGCGAGGGGTTTTTCGTTGGGGGTGGTGGGGATGCGACGGTCGCGCGCGGCGATTCCCGTGCGCCGATTGGTGGGCGCGGGGAATCCGCGTTACCTCTCGTCGTGTGATCGTCCACCTCGCTCTGGATGGCGCCGCGGAGAGCGCCCTTGGCGTCGGCGTCGACATCGTCGGTTCGGCGGCGCGCCTCGTGGAGGCGGGCCTTGTCGACCCCGCGACCCGGAAGGCGACCTTGCGGCAGCGCGTCGTCTCCCTCGACGGGCTCCCGGTGCGGTCGGGGGCGGGGCGCATGATCGCCGTCGACGGCCCCCTCGAACTCCGCGGTCTCGGGCGCTCGGACGTGCTGGTGGTCCCTGGCGTCTTTGCTGCCACCGAGAGTTCCATCGCGCAGCTCCTCGAACGTGAGGAAATTTCGCGTGCTGCGGCGCTCCTCGCCCAGGCGTCGGCGAAGGGGATGCTCGTCGCTGCGTCGTGCTCGGCGACGTTTGTCCTCGGGTCGTCGGGCGTCCTCGACGGCGCCGAAGCGACGACGACCTGGTGGCTCGCGCCCGCCTTTGCCGCCCGTTTTCCTGCCATCACGCTGGTCGCCGACCGGATGGTGGTCGTCACCGAGCGGGGCGGGCGGACGTCCCCAGTCCTCACCGCCGGCTCCGCCTTTGCGCACGCCGATCTGATGCTCGCGATCCTTGCCCGCATCGGGACTCCGTCGCTCGCGAAGCTCGTCGCCCGGTATCTGCTCCTCGACGAACGGACCTCGCAGACGCGCTACATGATCTTGGAACACCTGCGTGTCTCCGACCCGGCGGTCCAAGCGGCGGAGCGCTTCGCGGCGGCGAATCTCGGGCGCCAATTCTCGATGAACGAGCTTGCACGCGCCGGGGCCGTTTCGCCGCGGACCCTTGCGCGACGCGTGCACGCCGCCCTCGGGATGACGCCCAACGAGATGGTCCAGCGCCTGCGCGTGACCCGGGCGGGGCACCTCCTCGCGACGACGCGCGCCTCCGTCGAAGAGGTGGCCGGGCAGGTAGGCTACGCGGACGCCGCCGCCTTCCGGCGCGTGTTCCGTCGCTATGCGGGGGAGTCGCCTCGGGGGCATCGTGGTGCTGAGGAGGAGAGCGCGCTGGCGTGATCGGACCGAAGATTGTCGCTGGCGCCACCTACACGGCGCGGGGCACTTCCGGCACGCTCCCGCCATGCCCCAACCCCAGGACGACGCTCTCGCCGACTTCGACGCGCGGTCGATCACCCTCGAGGACGCGCCCCGCGTGGTCTACGTCGGCGGCCCGCTTCCATCGGGCCCCCGTCTCCTCGGGCCCGCCGTCTCTCGCGACGCCTCCAGTACGGAGTTCGCTGGCGGTCGCGAACGGACGGGCCCCCGTCTCCTCGGGCCCGCCGTCATCGTGATGGCCGAAATGCCTGGGATCAGCCCCGACGTCGCGCGGTTCGCTCGGTGGGTCCGCGAGGCCGGCTTCACCGTCTACATGCCCTCCCTCTTCGGGCGCGACGGCGCCTACCCGGAGGCAGCGAGCGGACTCGCCGTGCTCAAGCGCGCCTGCGTGAGCGCCGAATTTCGCGCCTTCGCCGCGAACGAAGCGAGCCCGGTCACCCGGTGGCTCCGCGGCCTCGCACGCCTCGCCCACGGCGAATGCGGGGGGCCCGGCGTTGGGGCGATCGGCATGTGTTTCACGGGCAATTTCGCGCTGAGCATGATGCTGGAGGCCTCCGTGCTTGCGCCGGTCCTCTGCCAACCGTCCCTCCCCTTCGATGCGCCCGGGGCCATCGAGAGCACGCCCGACGAGCTGCTCACGGTGCGCCGGCGTCTTGAGCGCGAGGACCTCACGGTGCGCGCCTACCGGTTTGAAGACGATCCCCACTGTCCCGCGCAGCGTTTCGCCGCCTACGCAGCGGCGCTCGGACCGCGTTTCGAAGCGACGGTGCTCCCGATCGCTGCGGCCAACCCGACGCCGCCTCCGTTCTTCGCGACGGTCGTCGGCGGTCCCCACAGCGTCGTGACGGCCCACCTGATCGACGAGGCCGGGCAGCCGACGATCGCCGCCCGCGACGACATTCTCCAGTTCTTCCGAGCGCGTTTGCTGGCGCCCGACGTCGCGAGAGACGGCGGGCCCTCGTGAGCGACGCAACCCTGCCCCCTCTTCGCCTCAGCGGGCGGAGCGGCTCCCACTTCACGCGTGTCGCGCGGATGGTCGCCCACGAGCTCGCCGTGCCGCTTGAATTCGATGTGGTCCACGATCTCTTGAGCCTCAACCCCGCCGACTTCGCCGGACACCCGGCGATGAAGTTGCCGACGCTCCACGTGCCCCCGCCGTTCGCGACCGAGGGGGGCTCACCGATCTTCGGGACGGAGAACATCTGTCGCAAACTCGTGGAGATCGCCGGTCGTGCCGACGACCCGCGCGTCATCCTTCTCCCCTCGTCGGACCTCGTGCGCAACGCCCAGGAGCTCGTGTGGCAGGCGATGGCGGCGCAGGTCCAGCTCGTGCTCGGTGTGCGCATCGGGAAGCTCCCGGCGGAGAGCCCCTTTTTCGCGAAAATAAAGCTCGGGATGATCGGCTCGTTGGCCTGGATCGACGAGCGGCTCCCGAACCTCCTCGCCGCGCTGGGACCGAGCGAAAATGCCCGTGACTTTAGCCTCTTTGAGGTGTCGCTCTTCTGCCTGCTCGAGCACATCGCCTTTCGACCGACGGTGCTCTTGAGTGGGCCTGTTGGCCCCCGCTTCCCGTCGCTGCACGCGTTCGCGCAGGCGTTTGCCACCCGCGAATCGGCGCAGTGCACCGTCTACGCGCCTGACCCCCCGAAGGAAATCCAATGAACATTGTCGCTTTTGACGAGGGGCCGCTCACGGAGATCCTCAACGCGGCGGGGCCTCCGCCCCGCGAAGCGCAGTTCGAGCTCGGTCGCGCCACCTGGGGCTTTGGCGGCGTCCACGGGGGGCTCGCAAAAGCCCCA
>JAAFHJ010000061.1 GCA_013298325.1 Myxococcales bacterium
GCGCCGACTTCGGCCACGCGCTCGGCCCCCTTCGTGACGATGACGAACTGCACAAGCACAAGGAGCGCAAACAGGACGACCCCCGTCAGCAGGCTCCCTCGTGTCACCGCGTGCCCGAAGCCATCGATCACGCGCCCCGTCGAAGCGCTCGTGCCCCCCGCGAGGATCGCCCGCGCCGACGCCACCGACAACGCGATGCGGTAGAGCGCCCCGAGCAGCAAAAGCACCGGAAATGAACCGAGCGCACTGGCACGGCGTACCTCAAGAACGACGGCGAGGAGCAGCACCCCAAGACCGACGTTCGCCGCGAGGAACCCGTCGAGGACGACCCCCGGGAGCGGAACGACAAGGAGCGCCAGGGTGATGGCAACGACTGCCGCGAGCGGCAGCGAGCGAAAAATCGCGCCGGGGGAGGCGCGACCAGGACGCGGGAATGCAGGGAAAGACGCGAGCTTCGACATCGGAGGTTACGAAGATCGACGATACCCTTTGCAGAACCCCCAACGGTCATGAAAAAATGAGATGCTAATTCGACATTGTTTGCGACTAGACCGGGATCAGCGATGAACGAAGCAGGCTCCACTCCGATGCGACACAAGGGGTACGCGTTGACCGACGTCGGTCGAAAGCGGAAGGCGAACCAGGACGCGTTCTATATGGACGATGTTCTTGGCCTTTACGTCGTCGGGGACGGCATGGGCGGTCATGCCGCCGGCGAGATCGCGAGCCAGGAGGCGGTCGAGCAGGTCTACTGCATGGTCAAGCGCGGCATCGATCAGGTGAAACCTCTCTTTGCGCCGGTCCTGGAAGAGGACATTCGTTCCGCCTGCCGGCTCATGGAAAGCGCCATTCAAGCGGCGACTTACATGGTCTTCAGCCTCGCCGCCCTCGACCGCGGCAAGAGCGGAATGGGGACAACGCTCACCTCGATTCTCGTCCATGGCGACCACGTCGTCCTCGGCCAGGTCGGCGATAGCCGCATCTACCGGATGAGAAAAGACGGTGTCGTCGAACAACTCACGGAAGATCACACGCTTGTCGCCTGGCAGTTGAAGCAGGGGCTCATCACCGAAGACGAAGCGAAGCGCTCCCCTCAGCGGAACGTCATCACCCGCGCCGTCGGAAACCGCGACTACGTCCAGGTCGACACCTGCGTTCTCCCCATCGAGCGCGGCGATCGCTACCTCCTTTGCAGCGACGGCCTCCACGGCTACCTGCAAGATACCGATATTCCTTCGATCATGACCCTCGGCGGCGACAAAGCCGTCGCGCGGTTCGTCGAGCTCGCCAACGACCGCGGCGGCAAGGACAACATCACCGCCGTCGTCGTCGAATTCGACTGACGCCCACCGGGCAAAAAGCGCCCCAACCACCCGACGGACCGCCCGGTTCGTCGGGTGTTGTTTTTTAGGGATTTCCACGATATAGAGGCCAAATTCTTCGAATCGTCGGCAAAAATTTGGCCCTTCTTTCCCGCTTTCGATACCCACCGTCGCCACAACCACAGCACGTGGTCTCGATGACACGTCCGGAAGGTTTCCTAGGCGTTCTCCGATCCGGCTAGCCGGGCGGAGGCAAACGAGTAGGTCGAAGATTCTCTTAGCGATTCGGTCACTTGCAGTGGATGTGAGGCGCGGCAAGCCCCCCGGCACACTCCCTGGTTAGATCCCCTCTGCAGTTACACACCTGCTCGCCGTTTCCTCACCGCCTTCGGCGGTTCCGGGCGGACGAGCAGAAGGGCCGCGAGCCCGCCTCTCTTCCGGAGTCGCCCCGAAGCGACCCAGTCCTCCAAAAGGAATCGCATGAAGAACAAGCGCGTCGGTGTTTTGATGGGTGGCCTCAGCGCGGAGCGCGACGTCTCGATGAAGACGGGCGCCGGCGTCGCTTCTGCCCTTGAAGCCCGCGGTTACGACGTCGAACGCATCGTGTTCGGGCCGAACGCCCCCCTCGACGTCGCGCTTCGAAAGTCCCGAATCGACGTCGCTTTTGTCGCCCTCCACGGCCGCGGCGGCGAAGACGGCTGCGTCCAGGGCCTCCTCGAACTCATGGGAATCCCGTACACCGGCTCGTCGGTGCTCGCGTCGGCGCTCGCGATGGACAAGCTCAAGGCGAAGGAGCTCTTCCGCCTCCACAACGTCCAGACGCCGCCGTACTATGCGGTGACCGCAAACGATCTCCACGACTTGACCGACCTCCACGGCAGCTTCGGCTTCCCGGCGATCGTCAAGCCGCGGAGCGAAGGATCGAGCGTCGGCCTCGCGAAGGTGACCAACGAGGCCGAGCTCCGCGCCGCCGTCGAAGTGGCATTGAGCCTCGATAGCTGCGCCATCGTCGAGCGCTTCATCAACGGCACGGAAATTCACGTCGGGATCCTCGACGGCCGCGTCCTTGGCGCGATTGAAGTCGCGCCGAAGAGTGGCCTCTACGACTACGCCGCAAAGTACACGGCTGGCGCCACCGACTACATCCTCCCGCCCCGCATCGCGGCGACCCGCGTTCGCGGCGTGTTGAACCTCGCGGAGCGCGCAGCACGCGCCCTCGGCTGCCACGGCGCCTGCCGCGTCGACCTGCTCGTCACCGAAGGGCAGAACGAGTACGTCCTCGAGGTCAACACGCTCCCCGGAATGACGCCGACGTCGCTCCTCCCGAAGATCGCCGACGCTGCCGGCATTGATTACGGGAACCTTTGCGAAATGATCCTCTCCTCGGCGACGCTCCACGCCGGCCTCCACCGCTCCGCGGAAGTGCGCACTGCGGTTGCCGCACCGACCTCGGAAGTCGTTCGAACGACCGCCACCACGCTCCGCGTCGTGAACGGCTGATTGTGCAAGATCCAGTATTTAAACGGTTTCTTGACTATCGCGATCTCCACGAATACTTCGGTGGCCGAAAGCCACCGCTCCCGCGGCTTGAGTTTGAAGCCTTCGACGCCGAACTTCTCGCGCTGATGGAGAAGGCGATGCGGAGCCGAGAAGAGGACGATCGTCTCTCCGAACTCGCCGTCCTTCTCCACCGCGCCTAACGGTTCTCAAGCGGTCCTCAAACGCGGTTACTTCCGCGGGAGACGGACCGCTTCTGCATTTTCGGCTTCTCCCACGAGCCCAAAGAGGGCGCTGCAATCGTCGGCGATCGAAACATCGTGGAGCGTCGCCGGGAGCGCAACGCGCGTCTTCAGGCCGTCGACGCCAATCGCAAGAAATCGCGCCTGATCGGGATCGTCGGCGCCAGGTTCGACGGCAGCAACGGTGCCATCGTCGGTCCAGTCGGTGATGCGGAGCGCGCCAAAGGTCGCCGGATCTTCGTTCGGGTCTCGGGGCGCATAGCCGCCGCCCGGCGCCGTCGCAAACACGAGAAGAGACCGCCCAAAGCGGCTCCCTTCGGTGACGGAAAAACGGGTCCTCCGATCCGGAGTCTCGCCCGGGGACAATAGCGTCGTCGCAAGCGTCATCGCCGGGCTCTCAATCGAGCGTTCTGCCGGGATCCCGCGCTGGTAGGCATTGAACTCGGTGAACGCCGCCTCGGACGGGGCTCCGAGCGCTCCCGACGCGATCGGTCGGTCGCGAAGGGCGAGGCCGCGACCGTCCGCGGTGACTTCCACGGCGTAGGTCCCCGTCGAATTCCAAGAGATTCCGCCGGTTGCCGGTCCGTTGGCGAGCGGTGTGCCGGCCGGAAACGGCGTGGTCCCCGTCCCCCGCGTGGCCACGAGGAGGCCGCCCGGCGTCCGATAGGCGACGACGAGGCCATCTCCAGAGACACGCAAGTCGCTGGATCCTTTTGGAATGCCTACGAGCGCGATCGGGGCGTCGAAGGCGACGTCGTCGGGGCAGGCGGCACGCCGCACCACCGCGCTATCGCCGCCGCCATCGCGGGCGCCGCCGTCGGAAGGCGAGCCGGTATCAGGCACCGCGCTGCCGCTATCGACGACCGCGGCGTCCCCGTTCGCATAGACAATTGTGGTCGTCGGCCCGCAGGCGGCTCCGGCGACCAAGAAACAGGCACTGAAAACGGCACCGACGCCGGCACAAAGCCTCATTCTGCGTCCCCGCAGGTATAGAGCTGGCGCCAGGCATTGAGCGTCGGCGTGCTCTTCTGGTCCGCCGACGGCGAGAACGTCATTCGAATCCGCAAAACATTTCGGTTTCGGCTCTGGCTCGCGGCGGCGAGTTTGTCCCCGGTGTTCACCACGCCGCCGGCCGCCTCGACCGTGCTCCAGGCGGTAATCGACGCTCCGGAAGCATTCGCGAGCGGGACGTCCGTCGCGGCTCCGAGTTCGGCTTCCGTCGCAGCGGTACGCGCAACAAACGCGATTTTTGAGTCAGAAGGGGTGACCGTCTGCCACTGGAAGACGGTCCATTTCGGGACCTGCTGGGCGGGGCACGTAGCGACGAAGGTGCGATCAAAAGTCGCGGCCGAATAGAGAGTTACCGGCGGAGGGAGCGCGCAGGCGCCATCGAGGCACTTGTTCGTCGGATAGCCGCAACAGTCGGCGTCGTTGGAGCAGGCGCCGGCGAGGGCCGTGCACACCCCCACCGTCTTCGCGCGGCAATGGCGGACCGCCGGCGAAGTGAGAGGCTTGTCGAGCTCGCAGGTTGCGCCACCGCCGTTTTGGCAGCAGTCGTCGGCAGAATCACACAGAGATCCGGCGGGAATCGTCCCCGCCGCGGCGGCCGGGCGGCACGCCTCGAGGGTCCAGTAGGCGCGCTCATTGAGGATACGGGTACCGCAGGCACCGGCCGAGTTTTGCGCGGCGACCTGCTGGTTCGGGAGCCAAAACGCCGGGTAGCTGCGATCGGTCCCATCGGCGGGGCGGTCGTCGAGGGGCGCGACCCAGAGCTGGGAACCGACACAAGCACCTGTTGTTGCAACGTTTCCGTAGGGGCGAGTCGACGTGAATACGACCCAGCGCTTTCCGGCAGCCGTCGTCGGAAGCACCGTCGGCTGGAAGACGCGGTTCGCGTCAACCGCGAGTTCGCCGTTGGACGCACGCGCTTGGAGGGCCCCGGCAGCGTTCGCAACGCTCGCGTCGATGGCAAGGAGCTGGGCTGACTGATTGCCGTAGCTCGTTGGCGAAACACCACCGTAGTAGGGGTCCTTAAACCCGCCATTCTTCACGGTCTGTTCGGTCGCTTCCCCGGAAGCAAATGCGTAGGGGAACGGGCAGTTCGCGATGCAGTTCTGAAAGAGAACCGAGCGGCTATCGCTTTCGAAGACCGGCCAGAGGACCTCGAGGCCGTTTGCATTGAGCGCGAGGCGTCGGTTCGAAAAAGACAGCGTCGCTTGATTGAAGTCGATGGTGTACAGGCCGCGGCGCCAAGCGCTCCCGTCTTCCGTTCCGCCTGCAACTGCAAGGAGTTTTGTCCCATCGGGGGAGAACGAGGGGGTCATCAATGCAACCGGGACGCCCGATTTCTTTAGCCCCTTGTCGACCACGCCATCGGTGATCGCACGCTGAATGTACGCTTTGCCGCCGAACGCCTTGGTATCGGCAGTCTCGTACATCCGGAACTCTTTGCTGGTGCCGCGGTTCCGATTGAAGGTCGCGATGTTTACCGTCGTCCCTTCACCATTCCGACCTTTTGTGTTTCCCCACATAAAGTCGGTGCGGAGAACGTATTTACCGTCGGGCGTGAGCGCCGCCCAGGCGGTGCCGCGGTTGCCGCTGTCGCTGGAGTCGGTACCCGACCCGTCGACCCAGTTCGTCGTGCCGCCGAGCTGTTGCCCCATCTTGTCGACGACGGCGAGGGTCCCGTCGGCGTTTACCTTCGAAATACCGTTGTAAATCGAAACGTTGCCGACGGTATCTTGGTTCACGAGCCGGTTGCCTTGAGCCGACATCGAGTGGCACACCGGGCAGCCGTTGCTCGCGCCGAAGGGGCTCACCGGCGCCGCATTTGCGGACGGATCGAGCATCTTGAGCTCGGAGGTTCCGCCGTATTGCGTGTAGTAGATCCGCCCCTTCAGCCCCTGGTTCAAGAAGGAGATCGTGCGACTTACCGGCTTCCGCGTCACGGCCCCGACGCGTCGCTGAATCAGGATTTCTGCGGTATCCCCTTTCGCCGTCTGCTCGAATGCGCGCCAAAGGAGCGGCGAAATCGCATTCGTCGTCAAATCATTGACATTGAGCAGCGCGCGAGGAGGATTCGTTTCCGGAAGGAAGACCGACGCCTCGAAAGAGGCGGACGCACTCGCTGCTGTCGTTGGATAACGGAGCGTGATCTTTACCGAACTTGCTGCTGCCTGCCCCGTGAGGTTCCATTGAACAAGCGGAGGCGCTATCCCGAGCGGGAAGAGCGTGTTCGCATACGGATAGCGCCATTGAATCGGGTCGTCGACCGTTGGAACTCCCGTAAATAGGTTCGCCGTTGTGCCGGCAAGTCCCCCAAGAATATCGGTCGTCTTCAGAATGACATTGATCGGAAACTTGCCTTCGAAACTCCCGACCGATGCGCGCACGGTGAGCGCGCCGCCGAACGGCGAGACGACGGTGAGTTTCCCCGTGCTGTCGATGACTGCAACAGCGCGCCGGTCATTGTCTGCGGGATTTGCGGGGTCGTCGTAAATGTCCCACGCGGCGTTCGGCACGACCTGATCGGCATTGACGCCCTGGCCCAAGCAGCCGGCAGGGGCGAGCCGCGCCTGAAGCTGAACCAGGGCCGGCGAAAGCGTGAGAGGCGCGGCGCTTGCGACCGTGACGGTCTTTCCGTCGGCGCCGAGGACAACGCCGGCCTTCGGTTCGACAATGAGGGTTGTGCAGGTATTTGAACTACTTGCCGTCGAAGTCCCCTCCAGAACGAGCCCGCCATCACGCACGGCGACTCCACCACCCGCGTCGACGTTTGAAGGGGTGTCATCGAAGCGGGTGCAGGCAGGATCGCACGGGTTATCTGCGCAGGCGCCAGCCGCCCCGAGCCCAGCCAGGGAGAGGCTCCCTTCCGTCGGAACGAGGGCCCGCGTGCTGGTCTCATCGACGGCACATGCACCCCACGTTCGCTCGGGGCTGCATGTGCGCATTCCATACCGACAAAGGGCGTAAGTGCCGACTTTGTCATCGTGAACGCCGCACGCGACGGAAGTGCCTGGGTCGCCGCACGCGCAGCCGGTGTTCGGCGTCGTGCAGGTTGTTCCGGGAGGAACCGTGCCGGAACTGCCTCCGTTTGTCAGATAATTCGATGAGTTATCCGAGCATCCTGCAGCGGCGCCGAGGCTGACGGCTACGCTAAGGGCTAGCGCGCCGGCCGCCCCATGCAGTTTGCGCCGGACGGAGGAGGCGGCCTCATACGTGTGTCGATTCCGACTGTTGGGCATATTTCTTCCGTCCTCATTTGGGAGCGAGCGACCTGGAATATTGACCAACCAGTATGTACGGACTCCCCGTTGCCTCAATGGGAATTCGAGCGCTTTGGTAAAAAAACGGGCCGTACCGAGGAAAATTGCTGATGGCGACGTCCGAACCGACTCCGCATCGATTGCAGGTTTCGCGACGCGGCTACGCAGAGATTTCAGAGATCTTTGGGCGTCCGCGACCCCTTCGCCGCAAATCCATGGAAAGAGGATGCCAAGATCCGGCGAGCACACGGCATGGACGTTGCAGTAAAAACCCACGAACGGTCATTGCGTTGTGCGATGCGCCCGATTTCTTGTGCAGTCGGCTCGCTTAGCGACTGCGCGCTTTGGAGGTACTTGTGGCGTCACTCCGCGGTTTCCGCATGGCCGGCCTTGTCAGCATCGTCCCTGTAGCCGGATTCGTCGCGCTTCAAGCGTGCTCGACCTCCGTCGATCTCATGGGAAACGGTGGAGATACTCGCGACGCGACAACCGTTTCCGATGGCGCGCTGAGCTGCGCAACCCCAAACGCCGACTGTCCGTGCGGTACCCCCGGTGAGTCGGTCGAGTGCGGAAAAGTCTTTCGTCAGTCGGCGGACTACATCTCGTGCTCCATGGGCAAGCGAACGTGCGGCACCGATGGGAAGTGGGGGACTTGCGTCGGCGATACAATCGCGACACGGAACGTCCCCGGCGAGATTCTCGGAACGAAGGCGAACAACGGCGTCATTGAGACAAAAGGGCTCGGTGGTTCGGAAAGCTGCGCGGTTGCGAACCCCTGCGATCCCGCCTGTTCGAACTTTATCGACACCCCCACCGGCCTCGACGGCGGCGCGGAAGCGGGCTTCCAGGTCGTCGACGGCGCAGTTGTCCCGAACAGCACGACGACGACCTGCCCCGCGGGGACGCTCTTCTGCTTCCTGCCCACATGCGCGGCGGGGGCGACGACATCGATCCAAGGCGTTGTCTACGACCCGGCCGGTCGCAATCCGCTTTCCAACGTTACGGTCTTTGTACCGACGACGACCGACCCGCTCCCGCCGATCCCCGTCGGCCCCGTTGCGGACGCGTGTGGCGGTGTTCCGAATGTCACGGCGATGGCGACCGCCGTTACCGACGTGAATGGAAAGTTTGAGATTAAGAATCTGCCCGTGGGCGTCGACGTCCCGCTCGTGATTCAAATCGGAAAGTGGCGTCGCCAATTCACGATTGCAAAGGCGTCGGTAACCCAATGTGTTGCGAATGATTTTACCGGCGCGAAGGCCAACGTCGACTCGACGGTCGGCGGTGTGACCAAATCGGTGAAGTTGCCCCTTTTTCGCCTCCCGTCGACGCAGGCCGAGGGGAACATCCCGCAGATGGGAATTTCGCTCGGCGGGTCAGACCCCTTCCTGTGTCTGTTTCCGAAGATCGGAATGAACTACTCGGAGTTTACCGACAAGTCGGGCGACGGCCGCATGCACGTCTACCGCGGCTTTGACTCAAGCGGAAAGGCGTGGGGGCAGCTGCGGGGCGCGAACCCGCCGTCGGCGTCGACAGACCTATGGAACTCCACCACGAACCTCAAGAAGTACGACATTGTTCTGACGTCGTGCGAGGGGGCGGCAAATGATGCGAACAAGCCCGCGACCGCGAAGAACGCCGTTCGTGACTACGTGAACGCGGGCGGCCGCTTTTACGCGACCCATTGGCACCAGACCTGGTTCCAAAACAATCCGCAGCCGGACTTTCAGAAGGTCGCCGCGTGGACCGGAGCGGACCGTCCGGACAACACCAGCGACCCGTTCACGGTTGTTACGTCCTTCGCGCGCGGGCTTGCCTTCCGCGAATGGCTGAACGCGCGCGGCGCCCTCGATGCGCCCGCCTCCAGCAACAAGATCACCCTCGGCGAGTGGCGCGAAGATGCCTACGAGCCGCTCGGCGATACGAAGTCGTTTATCGAATCGCCCGTGGGGACGACGAATTGGGTCGGCAACAAACGCCAGTCGACGAAATTCTTCACATTTGACGCGCCTATCGCAAGCGCCCCCGCGAGCCAATTCGGACGCGCCGTGCTCAGCGACATTCACGTTTCTCCCGGTGACAACGCCTCGAACGTCCCGGATTCCTGCACCAAAAAAGCACCAATTCCCTGCACGACAGCGCCTGAGTGTACGCCTTTTGGAGGGAATTCGTGCTCCGGCGGAATCTGCTACAACGGCGTGACGAAGCTCTCGGCTACGGGGGTCCTGCCGTGCACGACGGATGCCCAATGCGGGGGCTCCCTCCAGTGCATCAATGGGCGCTGTTTGAACGGAATGACCGCCCAGGAAAAGGCGCTCGAGTACCTGTTCTTTGACCTCGGTGCGTGCGTCACGAGCGCGCCGGCGCCGACGCCGAAGACGACCTACTCGGACGCCGTTTTCGTTCGCGATTACATCGCTACCTGCCCCGCGCAGAAGCAGCCGCGCTGGGCCTATTTCGACTACCAGGGGAACTTCCCGGGTGCCATTGCGAACGACCCGACCGGTACGTCGATGGAACTCCGCTTTGTAACTGCCGTTGACCAAGCCGCTCTGAACGCCGCCTCGAAACCGGCAACCGCGATGTGGACGGTGAAGGGCAAGCAGACCGTGAGCACGTGGACCGGCGTGGACGTCGCCCCGCTCCTGCCGGGTGGGGCGTCTCAGAGCTACCTGCGCGTGTTCATTGATTTGAAGGCGAGCACCGACCGGCAGTCGGCCCCAGCGCTTACCGGCTGGCGGCAGGGCTACACCTGTGTCGATGCCGAGTAGTTCGTAAGCGCACGCATCCGGGAGTTCGGGTCTTTGACTTCGGCTCCCGGATCGCAGCTTCCCTATCAAAGAAGGGGTCGCTACGTCTTGCGAGCCGCTGCGTCAATTTGTGAAGATGAAGCCGTCGACCACGGCTGTCATGCCTCTTTTTCGAGTTCTTCTGCGATCGTCTGAAGTACTCGTTGAGCTGCCTCGACGTCCTTCGGATTTGCACGTTTGAGAGCCTTCTTCACGGTCGTCTCAACGGTCGTAGCCTTCGAATCATTGACGGCGATGCCGCTCCTTGAGAGGGCAAACACGGCGCGCCGCTTGTCGATCGGATCTTCCTTGCGGGTGAGGAAGCCCTTCGCCTCGAGACGCTTCAGAATGCCCGTCAACGTGCTTGGATGAACGTGCAGCATCTCGGCGATTTTCCCGGCGGAACTCTTCGGGAACTTTCCGAGAAGTCGAAGGACCAAGCGCTGCGGCCCCGTCACGCCCGACTCGGCTTCCATGCGCTTTGAGCGGCTTTGGAGCCCGTGGTCGACCGCCCAAAGTAGCCGAAGGAAATCAAGCGCGGGTCCGAGCGTCGGGTTCTCTTCCGTCATTGTACTTCTCCAGGGCGCCGCTGAGCCTACTGGCGCATCGAGGGGGAAAGGGCCCGTCCGTTCACGAACGCCTGCGAATTTACTGGCTGCGGCGTTGCGAATGGCGGGCCTAGCTCGAGAAGGCCCCACAAGACCCTCACCGCGAATGACGGGGAGGAATCGGTAACGCGACGCGTGGAGTGTCGAACGAATCGTCGTTTGAGCGTAAACCTTTTTTCGTGCCGATCCTAGAATTCTGCATTGTGCACCCTTGTCCGTTCGCGAACGGTCCCTGGCGGTCGAAATCTTCGTAACTCTCTTCGGTCGGCGGTCGATGCTTCAAACCGGGCGGGGAATCGGCTAGCCTCCCGCAGCCTTGCAGCCTTCGCACGATCCCCTTCCGCGCATGCTCGGCGATCGCTATCGCCTTGAGCGTCTTTTGGGGCGTGGTGGAATGGGGGCGGTCTACGAGGCGCGAGACGTCATCCTCGGCCGTCGCGTCGCGATCAAGGTCGTCGTCGTTGCCGACGATGGCGACGATGACGTGATGAAGCGCTTCGAGCACGAGGCGCGTCACACCGCGCGCCTACAACATCCCAATATTATTGACGTCTATGACCTTGGTGCGACCGACGTCGGCGAGCTCTACTTCGTCATGGAGATTCTCGATGGGGAGTCCCTTGCCGACCGCCTTCGTCGGGAGGGGCGCCTCGCTCCGGCCGTTGCCGTTGAAATTGCTCGCCAACTCCTTGAAGGGGTCGGATTCGCGCATGCGCATGGAATCGTCCATCGCGATCTCAAACCGGCAAACGTGATGCTTGTGCCCGCCGATGGCGGTGCAGAACGGGTGAAGGTTCTCGACTTCGGTGTCGCGAAGTCACAGACCGCTCAAACGAAGCTTACGCGGGCCGGTTTTCTCGTCGGTACTCTCGAATACATGTCGCCCGAGCAGCTTTCGATGAAGCCGGTCGATGGGCGGTCGGACCTATATGCCATCGGGCTTGTGCTCTACCGGATGCTGTCGGGGACAAATACATTTCCTGACGCGAAGCCGGTGCAAGCCATTGAATATCATCTGAAAGTTGTTCCGGATTCCCTGCTGACGCGGGCGCCTGGTGTCGGGATTACGCCCGCACTCGATCGGGTTGTCCTCCGCGCGCTTTCGAAGCGCCCCGAAGATCGCTGGCAGACCGCCGCCGAGTTTTCCGAGGGATTGATTGATGGACTTCGGGGCATTGTTCGAGACGGGAAACCGCCGCCGATGTTGCTTCAAGAGGAGGCGACGAACGTTGTCGGGCGTCGCCCCTCGCTCGCTGATTCGGCGGAGATGGGATCCCCATCTACGCAACGGGATGGCGCCGATGACCCGGGGCGCGGCGAGCGAGACACCGCGCGCCCTCCCGCGCGGCCGGCTGCTCCCGATAGGCTTGCGCCGACCATCGGTCGCGCCGACCTTCGTGACACGGCGCCCCACTCGGCGCCAAATTCGGACCCGACGGTGCCGCGCTTTCCTTCGCAAGCTGCTGGAATCGTGAGTGCTTTGCCGCCTGCTCGTCCCGTCGTCAACGACTTCGACGACGAGCTTGCCACCGAGGTACTCGACCCTGCTCGTCATCGTGCGCACCTCCGTGGCATCGCCGACGTCGCAGCGGCCGATTTGCGCGCGACGACGCCTGCCGTTCTTTCCGGCGCCGACCCGGTTGTCGTTGTTTCGCCCGCGGCCGCGTCACCTTCCCCACCGGTCGGTAATTCCGGTGGTACAGGCCCCTCTTCAAAGACGCTGGCGCTCATCATTGTCGCGGTCATCGCGCTTGCTCTCGGCGCCTGGGGCGCTTTTTTTGGCAATGGAATCGCGGCTATCTTCGGGGGGATCGTCGCTCTCGTCGCTACGGCGGCCCATTTGCTTCCGCGGAAAGCACCGTGACAAAGGCCATTGTCGCGCGGGGAATGACGAAGATTTGTGACGATGGACATCCCGCTATCGCCGGCGTCGACGCATCCTTCGAGCCTGGCGAACTTTCCGTCGTTTGTGGCGAGAATGGGGCCGGAAAAAGCACGCTCCTTCGGGCGATCACCGGACTGATCGCCCGCGACGCGGGGGCAGTCGCGCTCGCCGACCGTCCGCGACCGCCTGCGACGCCGGACGCGCCGGAAGTGCCGATCGCCCCGGGGGCCGAAGCTGCACTGGCGGCGGGTCTCTGTATGGTTCAGCAACACCTTGCACTTGTTCCGATTTTCTCGGCGATCGAAAACGCTGTCTTGCTCGCGCGCGGTGGCCTCGTCGATCGCTCTGCGATTGAAGTGCTGTTGCAGGCGACCCTCGATCGCCTCGGCTTCGTCGTCCCGCTGGACGTACCGGTCGGAAAACTCTCGGTCGCCGAGCGGCAACGTATCGAGATCGCTCGCGCCGTGGCCGCCCCTGAGCTCGCCGGGACGAAGGTTCCGCTGCGCCTCCTCGCCCTTGACGAGCCGACCGCGGTGCTCACCCCCGCCGAGGCCGATGGCCTGTACGCAGTGCTTCGCGGCATCGCCGAGGGCGGGACTGCGGTGGTGGTCGTAACGCACAAACTGGATGAAGTTCGGAAGTTTGCCGACCACGTTCTTGTGCTGCGTCGCGGGAAGAAAGTGCATGATGCACCGTTCGTCCGCGCCGATCAGGATGTCGCGATCGACCAGGTCGCGCGGGCGATGCTCGGGGATGCGCACGCCCACCTCGCCCACACCCACCGGTCCTCGGACCGCGCTGCTCTTGGAGGCACCCCGGCGGTGGTCGCCGAGGGGCTCGCGCTGGGGGCACTTCGTCGGGGGACCTTTGCGATTTATCGAGGGGAAGTTCTTGGAATTGCAGGGGTTGAGGGGAACGGGCAGGGGGAGCTCGTCGCCATTCTCGCCGGCGTCGCACGTGGCTGGACCGGGCGCGTCACGCCGGGCCCGGAGGCGGTCACCGCGATCTTCCCGGACCGCCACGCGGAGGGGCTCGTGCTCGACGCGACCGTCGAGGACAACCTCCTCCTCGGCAGCCACCGCGATTTTTCCGGGCCGCTTGGCCTCCTCGACGGTGACGCGCTTGCGGCGGAGGCGTTACGCCGCGCCAAAAAAGCAGGGGCACCGACGACCCTTGACGCGCTCGCTTCGTCGTTTTCTGGGGGAAATCAGCAGAAGATCGTCGTTGCGCGCGCCTTGGGAAAGTCGGCGCCGACGGTCCTGGTTGCGGCCCATCCAACGCGCGGCGTTGACGTGGCTGCCGCGGCGGCCATCCACCAGGAATTGCTCCGTTGGGTCGCCGCGACGCCGGACCGCTGCGCCCTCGTGATTAGCGCCGATCTCGATGAACTAAGGACCCTCTCCAATCGTATTGTTGTCCTCGCGCACGGCGAGATATCGGGCGAATTTACACCAGATGCAACCGACGCGGAGCTCGGAGCTGCGATGCTATCTGTGGAGAAACACGGATGAATCGACGGGTGCTCGGCGTGGCAATGGCGCTCCTTGCGGCGATGATTCTCTTTGAGTGCGTCGTGCTGGGCTACGGCGAGAGCCCACGCGCCGTTCTTCGTATGTTGTTTGAAGGGACGTGGGGTTCCGGCTACGGAATCGGACAGACCCTGTTCAAAGCGACGCCGCTTCTCTTTACCGGGTTGGCCGTACAAGTCGGGCTCCGCGCGGGGCTCTTCAACATCGGCGCGGAGGGGCAGCTCGTTGTTGCAAGCTTCGCCGTCGGCTGGCTCGGGACGAAGCTCGGCGGGCTTCCGGCACCGGTCGCGATCCCGCTGCTCCTCGCAACCGCCTTCGTCGCTGGCGCCGCGTGGGCGCTCCCAACAGCGATCCTCCGGCTTCGGCAGAACGTCCATGAAGTCCTCGGAGCCATTCTCTCAAACCGCATCGCCGATGCGCTCGTCGCCGCGTTACTCGCCGGAGGGGCCGCCATCAAGGGGACGGTCCATACCGCCGAAATGGGTGCAGGATGCATGCTCCCACGCCTCGGCGCCTTCGTCCCCGCGCTGGGCGCGAGCGCGGCGAGTCTCGCCCTCCCGCTGGCGCTCGTCGTCGTCGCGGCGGTGCTCCCCCTGTTTCGGAAGACGGCCATCGGGCGAGAGATCGTTCTTTCTGGTTCAAATCCAACAGCTTCCACCGCGGCAGGAATTCCCGTCGGCCAGCGTCGAGGGC
>JAAFHJ010000609.1 GCA_013298325.1 Myxococcales bacterium
GGCTTGAGCACGATCGGGGCGCCGACGGCGAGCGCGGGGGCGACCTTGTGGGCGACCAGGTTGAGCGGGAAATTAAACGGGGAAATCCCGAGGATCGGACCACGGGGGGCGCGGAGCGCGTAGCCATCGACGTTCGCCGTCGCCGCCGTCCCATCCAGCGGGATCTGCTCGCCGACGAGCGTCCGCGCGACCTCGGCCCCAAGACGAAACGTCGTGACGGCCCGATCGACCTCGACGCGCGCAGCGGCAAGGGGCTTCCCGGCCTCGGCGCTTAGCAGCGCTGCAAACGCCTCTTTTTCCTCAACAAGTCTGGCTGCGATCCCTTCGAGGAGCTCGCTTCGTGCGTAGCGGGGGGCGATCCGCGTCTTCGCAAAGGCCTCGACGGCGCGCGCCACCGCACGATCGGCGTCGGCGGCGGTCGCGCAAGGGACCGTCGCCAGCTCATCCCCCGTCCACGGATTTACGACGCGTAGGCTCATGCCCCCGGGGACTAGCGAAAAACGGAACGGCACGAATCCCAAAAGGATCCGTGCCGTTTGCAGAGACGCGCCGAGAGGCGGCGCGCTTCTAGGTCGTCACGCTCACTGGGCGATGCCGACAGAGCCGGTGACGCTGATCGAGCCCTTGAGGGCAGCGTCGATGTTCGAGCCGGCCTTGAGCGCCTTCGCCGCGTAGGAGATCACGCAGCCGGCCGCCTTCGGGTCGAGGGTGCCGACCGCCTTGACGGAGGCGCCGACGTTGACCGAGGCCTCGGCGAGGTTCTTCGCGCGGACCTTGAGGACCGAGATGAGGACCGGGAGGTTCTTCTCGAGGGTCGCCACGACCGCCTTCACGTTGCCGCCACCGGTGATGGTGAGGACCGGCGGGGTGCAGCTCGCGTGGGCCTGAACGGAGGCTTCGCAGGAGGCGTTGCAGTCGGCCTTTACGGTGCAACCGCCTTCGAGCTTGCCCCCCTTGCACTCGAGGGGGGTCGCCGTCGCCGAGCACTTACCGCTGCAGCGGACCTTCGGAGCGGTCGCCGAGGCGGAGCACTTGCCGGTGCAGCTGCCGTCGCACTTGCCTTCGCAGGTGACCTTCGCGCCGGCGCGGAGCTCGCAGGTGCCGTCGCACTTGCCCTTGCAGGTGCCGTCGGCCTGGATGCCGTTGCCACCGCCAGCGGCGTCGGCGGAGCAGGTGCCGCGGCAGACGCCGTCACAGGCGATGGCGACGTTCGCTTCGGCGGTGCAGGAGCCGGTGCAGCTCGCTTCGCACTTGCCGGTGCATTCCATCGAGACCTTGCCCGGCTCGAGATCGCAGGAGCCGCCGCACTCGACGACGAGCTCGCCGCCGGTGCAGGTCGGCAGGGTGACGTTCGCCTTGCAGTTCGCGTCGACGTCGCAGCGCCCCTGGCACTCGGCCCTCGCAGAGACCGAAGCCTCACAGGTGGGCGGGTCGAAGGCGATCGTGAGCTTGGTGCCGCCGAGGGCGCCATTGAGCTTGGAGGCGGCGAGCTTGCAGTGGGCGTCGGCGGTGGCGGCGATCGAGGTCGCCTTGTCGCCGGCATCGAGCTCGGTGGCCGTGGCGCCGAGGTCGACGGCGATGGCGCGGCAGGCGTTGGCGACTTCGGTCGCGGAGCCTTCGGCGGCGGCGGCGAGGGCGTCGACCCCTTCGAGGGTCACCAAGAACTGCCCCTGCGCGCTCAGCGGGAGCGACTGCGCGACCGCGGTCGGGTCGGTGCAGCACGCGGCGCTCTGGACCTCGGTGATGGCGTTGGCGGCATCTTCGCAGCCTCCGACGACGAACGGGAGCGCGAGGGCGAGCACGGAAGCGGGGACGAGCGACTTAAAGTTCATGGGATCTCTCCTTAGGATCGTGGCAACGAGGCGGATGCGGGGAGGCCCGTCCGTTCGCGAACGCCAGCAAAATTGCTGGAATCGGCGTCGTGAGAGACGGCGGGCCCCAGGAACCCGCAAGGACGTGGGCGTCAAGAAGGAAGCGAGCCTAGCAATAGCCGGCCCATCGTGGACGTGGCGTTTTGCGACCGATTCAGGGTTCTGGCGAAGACCTTTTGTTTCTTGAAGGATTTTGTCGCAGGGGCGCGTGGTGAAACGGAAAACGCGCCTTCGCAGGCGCGCTTTTCGTTTCAACCCGGCGAGACGCCCGTTCGCTTCAGGGCTCAACCACGACCGGCGCCGGCTCCTCCGGGGCGCTTTCCCCTTGGGACGCGCGCCGCGCCTTTTCACGGGCGGCGGAGATCGGCGCAAGCGCCTTCTCGACGTCGGCGACTTTCTCTGGCGCAAAAGCCACTTCTGCACAGACCAGAAGAACGAAGTCACGGAAGCTGGCGCGGAGCGCGTTCGTCGCTTTGACCACGGCATCTTCAACGGTAACAGCCGCATTCCCGGCGCCGATGTTTAGCATTTGTCCGTAGCGGGCGTGGGAGTCCTGGAGGTGCTGAAGAAGTTCATCACCAAGGAGGCGTTCGGCCGTCGGCTCTTCGGCGAGAAGCAGCTTTAGGCGGAGATCGACCGCCTGGTACTGAACCTCGTGAGCGGCCATAAGAAAGGCCCGACCATCGCCAAAGAGGAGCCCGTAGAAGCGCGTGGCATCGTCGCGATCGCGCCCTGCAAAGCGTGATTTTGAGAGGAGAATATCGTGGGTGGCGTACCAGAGTTCGTCCTCTTCGGCGTCAATCTCGCGACGACGAACCGGTTCCATCCCCGCCTGGATCTGCCGCGCGGCGAGCGCCTCTTCGACGGCAGCGAGGTCATTCATCACGAGCGCATGAGCCGCCGGAGTCGCGCGCCCCGCGCTTGCTGTGAGCACCTGCCGAACGAGCGTAACAAACGCATCACGTACGAGCCGCGGGGGGCGCAGATAGAGGGTCGGATCGAAGGAGGAAGCAGACATTCCGCGAGAAAATCGGAAGTCTGCAGCGCTGTCAAGCGTTCGTGACGCGAGGCCGAGGTCCGCTCACGAGTCTCACGCTCCGCGACCGATCCAAACCTCTGCGCACAGAGCTTTAAACGCTCCCCGACCGGTCCAAACCTCTGCGCACAGAGCTTTAAACGCTCCCCGACCGGTCCAAACCTCTGCGCACAGCGCTTTAAACGCTCCCCGA
>JAAFHJ010000610.1 GCA_013298325.1 Myxococcales bacterium
CTGGAGCGGGTAGGGGGCGTGCTCCATGGCGCCAGCTTCGCGCGTCCACCGGTTCGTGATGCCGCGGGCGAGGCGACCGGTGAAGCTCCGTGTGAGCGTGGTGTGGGCCGCCCCCTCGCCGAACAGCGCCGCTTTGTGCTCGGCCGTGGCGTTCGACTCCTCGCAGGCGAGAAAGGCTGTTCCAATCTGGGCGACCTGGGCCCCGAGCGCGAGCGCCGCGCGAACGCCGGCCCCGTCGACGACGCCGCCCGCTGCGATCACCGGCGCCTTCACGCGGCGCGCGCAGAGCGGAACGAGCGCGAACGTGCCCATGACCGATTCCTCGGCGCGCGCGAGGAACGAGACCCGGTGGCCGCCTGCCTCGAAGCCGGTGGCGACGATGGCGTCGACGCCCGCCTCGTCGAGGGCGACCGCTTCGGCGATCGACGTCGCCGCGCCGACGGTGACGATGCCGCGGTCCTTGCAAGCGCGCAGGATCTTTGCCGAAGGTACGCCGAAGACGAAGCTGAAAACCGGCGGTCGCGCCTCCAGGAGGGCGTCGACCTGTTCTTCGAAGGGCGTCCCGACGTCCTGGGGGGACTTCGGCTCGGGGACGTCGACGCCGAGTTCGGCAAACCACGGCGCGAACAGGCGTTTTACGCGCGCGACCTCGGCGGCTGTGAAGTCGAGCCCGCCCGGGTCGGACCCGGAGACCCAAAGGTTCATCGCGAAGGGACCGGATGTAAGCGCTCGGATCTCCTGCGCGATCTGCCCGATGCCGTCGCCGTCGAGCGGCTGGCAGCCGAAGGAGCCGAGCGAGCCGCGGTTCGTCACCGCCGCCACGAGCCGGGCCGACGAGAGGCCGCCGCCGAAGGGCCCCTGGATGAACGGTTGCGAAATGCCGAGGCGCCGCATCCCCTCGGTAACCGCTGGTTTACTCATCGATTTCAGGCTCCCTGTCAAAAGGCGTAGCCGAGGGTCCCATCGACGTGGACGCCGAGCTTGGAGAAGCTCGGGTCGTCGCCGCTTGGGCTCGTCGCGGTACCGGCCACCCGGACGCGATGCCACTGGCCGCCGGCGCCGAGGCTCAAATGCAGATGATCGGCGAGAAGAAACGCATAACCGACCGCCAAGCCCGCCGCGAGCATGCTCCCCGGTTTCTGCGTCGCTTCGCGGGTTCCGTGGACGTAGCCGGCCTGGAAAAAGGGGCTCAGCCAGAGGCCTCGCGGTGCCGCGCCGGTGACGAAGAAATAGGGGCGCACGCGCAGGTAGGCGCCGCGGACGTCGTCGATGTTCGGGGTCGTCGTCCACGGCTGGTAGAGGCCGCCGGTCAGCGAAATCGCGAGGCGCGGCGCGACGGTACGCTGGTAGCCGGCACCGACGACGTGGAGCCCGAGATCGGCGAGGACGACGTTCTTCGGAAGTTCCTTCGGCGGCAAGTCGACGCGATCGGCCTCTTCGGCGTCAGGGTCGTGCGGGGCGTGTTCCGGGGCCGTCTGGGCGTGTGCGGCCCCTGCAAGCGCGGCAAGCAGAGCGACCGCGACCGGCAAAGCGACGATTGAAAAATGCTTCATGGCGGGCGGGGCGCTCAGCGGCCGGAGAGGAACCCGAGCTTTTGAAAGAGCGCTTCGGGGGTGTGTTTGACGACCGGCATGATCGCCTGCCAGAAGCGCGGCACGTAGGCCTCGGGGACCTTCTGATCCATGGCGGTGACGATGTCTGCGGCGACCTTCGCCGGCTTCCCGAAGAGGGCGTGTTTGCTGTGATCTTTCGTCATCGGCGTGTCGACGGGGCCGAGCTTGAGCGTCGTCACCGAGACGTTCGGGTAGAGGCGGGTGCGCACCCCTTGGAGGTAGATCCCGAGGGCCCCCTTTGCGGCGCCGTAGGTGTAATTTCGCGGTCTTCCGCGATCTCCGGCGACGGAGGTGATCACGCCGAGGCGCCCGGTGCCTTGGCGTTCGAGGTGGTTGGCGATCGGGACGAGGAGCGCGACGACGGAGAGGAAGTTCGTCCGCAGGATCGCCTCGGCGGCGGCGAATTCCTTTTCGGTGGCGAGCTGATCGCCGAGCTCGCCGTGGGCGATGAGCACCTGATGCACCGTGGTGAGCGCCGTCCACGCGCGATCGATGAGCGCTTCTGCCCCCGAAAGATCATCGAAGTCGGCGACTTCCGTCGTGACGGTGCCGCCGGCCGCTGTTGCCCGTTCGGCGACGCGCGCGAGCTTCTCCGCGTTGCGTCCGACGAGGTGGAGGCGAGCCCCCCGCTGGCCATGCAGGGCCGCGACTTCCGCGGCGATCGACGACGTGGCACCAAGAATGAGGACGCGCTCCATCCCCCGCGGTTACCTCATTTGAGGGTGATCGTCGCCTCGTAGTAGCTGCGGACGTCGACCGTCGGATCGATCGGCCGAACCACGTGCCAATTCGCGAGGTACCGAGCGACCGCTTCGTGGGCGAAGGCGAGCACGCAGGGGGAGAGCTTCTCCTCCTTCTCCACGAACATGGCGCCGTCGTTGTACTCAAAGCCGAAGCGGAACGTGTACTTCCCCGGCTTCACACCGGCGCAGGTGCGGGCGTTCTCGTCGAAGTCGTAGGTGTACGTTTTGCCAAGCAGTTCGCCGAGGTACTTCACCCCCGTGCTGCAGGAGACCTTCCCGCCGTCGGTGTCGCAGGCGGTCGAGCGGACGGTGAGCGTCTTGAAGACCGGGTCTTTTTTGGCGGGCGGATCGGCGCTCGCGGCGCTCGAAAGCGCAAGGATTCCGAGTCCAAGAACGAGGGCGGCGGAGCGTTTGGCGGCGGGCATGGTGGCAGGGTAACGCCGGTTACGCGGAAGCTGTTCCGCGAACGTCTCTAGGCGCGTCCGCCCGGAAGCGCCGAAGGCGGTGAGGAAACGGCGCGCAGGACTCGTTGACACCCGCGCCGAGGTCGGATACGCCCGCTGCTGCCTGCGTCGCTAGCTCAGTTGGATAGAGCGTTGGTCTCCGAAGCCGAAGGTCGTAGGTTCGAATCCTACGCGACGCGCAAAACCCCTCCTGCCGAATCCCGGCGCGAGGGGTTTTTCGTGGGGGGTGGTGGGGATGCGACGCTCGCGCGGGGCGATTCCCGTGCGCCGATTGG
>JAAFHJ010000611.1 GCA_013298325.1 Myxococcales bacterium
GAAGACCGGCGCTTGCATGTAAAGTGCAGCGAAATACGACTTCGGCCCGTCGGGGACGGGCGCCTTCACGGGGGCTCCCGCGTCCACAACCGCCGTCGCGACCGACGCGCTTGGCGCCGCGCTCGCTCCGCTCACGACCGTCGGCGGAATCGCCGGTACGTCGTCGGATTTCTTCTTGCCGCTGCACGCGAACAGCGCAGTGACGCCAAGGGCAAGAACGGAGGAGTGCCGAAGACGCGGATTTTTAAGGAGATTACGCATGGTTCCGAAGAGGGGGCGAGGGCAAACGCCCCAGCGCGGGGACTTATTCGCGCCTACGCGATTCGTCAAAGTCCTCGGCGGTCAGTGCTTCTTGTGGGCCCGCTCAAGCTCGCGGTCGATCAGCTGGAAGATCTGGTCGACCTTCCCGGTAGGGAGCGGGACGGTTGCCGTGGCATGGGTGCCCTCGGCCTTGGCCGTGAGGCCATCGAGGAGCCCCGCCGGCAGCGACGAGTTGGTGATGCGGCCGAGTTCGTACAGGGAGGGGAGGTCGTTGAGCGTCTGCACGACCTCCTCGGCACCGGCGCCGTCGAGGCATTCGGCATCGACGTGCAATTCCCCGTCGCCCTTGTCATTGAGGACGACCACCGTGATCGTCACAAGCTGGACCGTCTCCGGCACTTGCCCGATTTGATCGTGAGGATGGCGCACGACGAGCTTCGCCGCTTCGTTCGCTTTGACCGGGACATCAAAGGCCCGCTTCTGCATCGGCGCGGCGAACTTCTTCGCGTCGCCCGGGGGGACGACAACGAGCGTCTTGCCGACGCCTCGCAGGAGCACACGATCGCTCTTGTCGAAGCTCACAAGGGCCGACTTTACCCCCGGATATTCCACTGGTTTGCCGTCAGGAGTCGGCATCTTCGCGGCAAGCGCGTCCATCGCTGCATCGGCGCGTGCGTCGTCCATCGAATAGCGGATCGCGACCGCCATCTTTTGGGTCTGCCCGAGCCAAAAGGAGGGCCCCCAAACACGAATCGCCTCGGTATCGGCGATCGGATCGACGCCGGTCCCTTGCATCAAGTTCCAGGGATACAAATGTCCAAGCAGCGCCGTGAATTTCGGCCCCACCGGGTGCGCCTTAATGACAGCACCGTTGACCGTCAAATCCAGATTCGGCACCGCCCCGGTCGTCGGAAGGGCGACCGCCGGGACGCCACCATCGACGGCACCCCCATCGGGGATCGCCGCGTCGCCCAGCCCTCCGTCGCCATCGCCGACTCCCGAATCGCCCGCGTCCTTCGGCTTCGGGGCGGCGTCGGCGGGGCCTGCATCGCCGCCGTCGGTTGCGGCATCGCTCACGCCACCATCGATTGCGTTCGGCCCAGGCAGGACCGGTCCGGCCGCGAGTGGCTCGGGAGGCGGCGCCTCGGAGACGGTCGGTTCGATCAGAAATTCCGCGGGGATGTCGAGCTCTCCGTCGACAACGTGGGCATCGAAATCGACCGCATTCCAGATCGCCCGCCACGGGACGATGGTCGCATGCAGGACGACGGAGAGGGCGACTCCGACCTGCAATCCGCGTTTGACGGAGCTCCCGCGCCAAAAGCGGGAAGGGCCCGACTCGCCCGCCGCACCGGGGCCGCCCGGCGTCGCGTGCGGGGCAGTAGGCGCCGACTCTTGGTCGCCGTCGCCGAGCGCGGTCCTGTCGTCGGAAGGGGGAGGGGGAGTCGACATCGATTCTGAAATAGTGCCTGAAAAACAGGAAGTTCCCGCGAAGTAACACCGGAAGCGAAGGCGGGCACTGGAGACCCTACTACCGCTTTCGCGACCGCGCCCACAAACGGCATTCGCAAGCGCCGCGGTCGCCGATACTCTCGCCCAACCATGCCCTCCGCAAGAAGCCTCCTTGTCGCCGTTTTTCCTGGGTTTTTGCTCCTCGGAGCCGTCGTTGGGTGCGACAAGAAAGCGCCGGACGAGACGAAGCCGGTTCCATCCGCATCCGCATCCGGAACCGCCGCCGCGGCGAAGGCGCTCGTCGAGCCGTCCGCGTCGGCGCTGCCGAAGAGCAATCCTGCGAAGGCGGCCGCCACCGGGAACCCGAAAGAAGCAAAGGTGGCGAAGACCGCCCAGGTCGCCTACGCGGCCGGCCTCAAAGAGGGGCGAACGGCGACGGTCGCGAAGAAATACGACGACGCCGTGGCCGCATTTAACAAGGCAATTGAAGCACTTCCCGGCGATGCGCGGGCCCTCTCGGAGCGCGGCTACGCGAAGTATCTTGCCGGAAAGCTCGATGCCGCAGAAGTAGATTTCCGGCAAGCAGAGGCGGCCACCAAAGACGCAAAATTGCTTGCGTCGATCTACTTCAATCACGGGCTAGTCGCCGAAAAACGCAGCCTCCCCGAGGCCGCGCGGGCTGCGTTTGCAAAGTCGGAACAGCTCCGGTCGACGCCGGCGGCCTCCAAAAAGCTCGCTGGCGCGAGTGCCTGCGGGGCGGCGATTTCGACGGAGGCCTCCGCCCTTGTCGAGGCGACAGGCTACCTCGGCGTGTACAAGGTTCTCCAGAGTTCCCACAGTGAGGCCCAGGCTCTTGCTTCGGAAGATGAGGCAAAAACGGCACTTTGTGCGCGTGTTCCTGACGGAAAATGCGGAGAGGTCGTCAGCTTCGGCGACGATATGTACGATTACTTTGCGATCTTTCCGGGGGAAAAGCCGGGGACCTTCCTCGTCTCTACTCTCAACCTCGGCTCTCACTACGACATGCCCTGCGGCGGAGAAGAGTCGATCAAGACGAAGGTCGTCGACGGAAAGACGGTTGTAACTTTCTCGGCCACGCCCGGAATGCGGATTCCCGTTTGTGAAGCGAAAGATGGGTCGATTGAGCCGTGCGACGAGACGAACTCCGATCGCCCGGCCTCGTCGGCATGCGGAAGCAGCGACGAGGGCGTTTCGGTCCTTGTGGTCGATCTTGCTCAGAAAAAGGTGCGCGCCAGTGCGTCGTTTACCCAGGGCGATGGCGCGCGCGCGATCAAAGGGGACTTCGCGGGCGGGCTCTTCACGGTCACCGGTGCCGGCTGCGACGCGAAGATCAAGCTGTAAGCCGACGGGGCCCCGA
>JAAFHJ010000612.1 GCA_013298325.1 Myxococcales bacterium
TGCGCGTCCACTTCTCAGCCCGTACTTGAACCCTTATACCTTGGAATGGCAACCGATCGAACTGGATCGGTTCCTCTCGAGCCTGCTCTTCATGGCGTCGGACACAACGCGCGAGGTTTCGCTCGTGCAGCGTGGGACGCGCTGGCGATGGACGCTCCCGAAGTTGCACCAACATCGCGTTGAGCATGGCACGGCCCTGCCGACGCCGCGCCGCGATGCTTGGGAGCCTAACGTTGAAGCCGGGACTCCACCGCCAAGCGACAAGCGGGGCCGCTTGCGTCACACCCCGTACGCGGAGAAGTGTGCGGCGCGGCTAGGCGCCGAACGAACTGCCCCGTCGCCTCATCCTCCCGCGTCGCCCGACACGACGGGGAGATCCGCGTCGCCGGCATCGGTCGTTCGTCAGCAGGCCGCGCCACCGATGCCACCCGGTCGAGTTTCGGCGCCAGTGACTGCACCGTCGGTCGCCGCGTTCTGCCGCGCGCTCGTGGACGGGCTGGGCGCTGCGCAGACTGCAGGCGCCTACCACCGCGCTCTAGGGTGGGCCGAAGACGGCGAGTGGACGGCACTAGGGGCTTCCGTTCGCGACGAAGCGCAGCGCGCGTCGTCGCCGAGCGCGCGCGCGGAGTGGACGCTTCGGCATGCGCGTCGCATCGAGGCCCTCGAACCGATAGCAAGCTGCCTCGACTACCTCCGCGCGTATCCGAGCTCGACCGTGGCCGACGTCGCAGCCACCCTCGGTAGAACCCCGGTTCAAGTTCGCGGCGAGCTCGCGCTTGCCCAAGCGTTCGGGTTGGTCGCGCTTGTCGACAATAAGTATAGCGTGACCTCCGATGACCTCGCGGCGGCGTCGACGCATCTTTGGGACGCGCTTCCAGCCGACGGGACACCGCGCCACCTCGGGGACGCCGTCATCGACCTAACAGAGACATTTCCTTTCGGCTGGCCGCAGCTTGTTTTGGCAAGCGAGCGCCTGCTCCACGAAAGCCGCGTCGCCGGCGGGGGCATCGCCCTCATCCCCCGCAAGTTTGAAGTGACCCTGTTGGCGGGCGCCGTCGGCTCGTTCCCGAGCCCCTCCATCGTGGACATCAATAACCAATCGCTCCTCGCGATCGAGAGCACCCACGTCTTGAGGCGCCTGTCATGACCTTCACATTTCGCCGAGCCGAAGCGCCGTCACGCTACGCCCCACTCGGACTTAAGGAAAATCCGTACCCGGTCGCCGGCCAGACGAGCACGGCGTCGGTACCGCGCCCCGAGCTGGACGCGCTCGACCACGCGCTGATGAATTTTCTCGAGGACGCGCAAGGGGTCGCCGGCATCTGGTATTTGGAAGGCGAGGCAGGGACTGGGAAGACGAACTTCCTGTTGTCGCGCCAACGTCTGATCGAGGAAGAAATTCGTGCCCATGGTCGCCCGTGGGCGGTCAGCTACGTGCCTGGCACCGGCCTGACTCCCCGCGGTTTGCTCGATTCACTCGTACGAGCCGTCGGCGAAGCGCAAATCGAAGCGCTCCTGCTGACGGATATTCCACTCGGTGCCGACGCAGCCGAAACCGATTTCGCGCGCGCTTATGACGCTGCCAAGGAGATGCCGTCTAAGAAAGCAGCGGCCGCTTTCTTGGCGCGTTGGCTTGGCGGCCATCAGACCTACGCGAAAGAGCGGGCCGAGTACGCGATTTATGCCGCCGAGAAGCTATCCCCCGCAGTCGCGCTACCCTATTTCAAGTACCTGTTTGACGCCCTTCGAACGGCGCAAATTCTCAGTCATATCGTCGTCTTTGTCGATGAGATTGAAAACGTCTTAATGGCGTCGAGCGTCATCCAAAACGAGTATTTTCTGTCCATTAAAAATCTCGTCAATATTTTTAATTTCCAACACGTATTCGTCGTTTTGGCGGGGTTGCCAGAGGCCCGAACGTACCTCATGCAGACCTACGCGTCGCTCGCGAGTCGAATTACGGCAACGACGGCCAAGCTCCAGCGCCTCAAAGATTTCGAGGCGTGCAAAGCGCTCGCCGATGCCTACCTTCCGAAGGGCACGGAATCGGTCCCGGACGAAGACAAGCAGCGGATTATCTTTAGCCGTATGCCTCAACAGCGAGGCGTGCTCCCGCGCGATTACTTAAACGCGCTTCGTGAATGGATTGAGAACGAGGTTAACGAGCATAGCCCGAACAGGTGATAGGCACGGAACACGCCCGTCGCGCCCGGGCAGGTCGAGTAGCTGTCGCCGAAGCTCCACACCCGAAACCGGGGACCCGGCCCGGACATCGCAAGGCTCCATGAACGCCGCGGTGCCTTCCTCGATCGAAGCGGTCCTCGCCCAGAAAATAGCTGCAGAACACCCGGAACTCACCGCCGTCACGAAGTGGCTTCGGCCGATGTGGACGCTCCGCGGCCGTTTGGTCGTCGGCTTAAGCGTCGGGAAGAGTGCGACAACGCTGCATCTTTTCGCGGGGCCGCCCCTCGACGGGGCGAAGGTCCAGCGCTGGAGCACGACGGTCACGTCGTTCAATCTCCCTGTTTCGTCCTCCGCCGATTGGCCGTCGCTCCTCGCGCGCATCGGCGACGCGGTTCGGGACGCGTCCGGATAGTCCGAAGGGCGCGCAAGAAAAAGATGGTTGGGCGTCCGCCACGCCCCTAGGAGCGCGCCATGCTCGTCGCCTTTTGGGCCCTCTTTCTTGCGCTTCTCGGTGCCGTCGTCGCCTTCCTCACGCGGCCACTTCGACGGGGCACGCGGGCCCGTCCGTCCGCGTCGACCAGCGAATTTGCTGGCCGCGGCGACGCCGGAGACGGCGGGCCCACTTCAAAAGGGGCCCTGCTTGCCGCGCTCGTCGGTTGGCTCGTCTACACGGGGCTGCTCTCGTGGAGCGGTTGGCTCGCCCGGGTCGACGTCCGGCCGCCGGCGTTCCTGTTTGTGGCGCCCGGCATTGTGGCGTGGGTGGTGTTTGCCGCCCGCAGCAAGGGGGCCAAAGCACTTGCTCAACAGGCGCCGTTGGCCGCATTGATGGCGGTGCAGGTGTTCCGCTTCCCCTTGGAACTCCTGCTTCATGCGCTGTGGAAGGCGCGGCTACTTCCGCAAAT
>JAAFHJ010000613.1 GCA_013298325.1 Myxococcales bacterium
TGAAGCCGGAGGAGACGCCGGTGATCGCCTCGCCCCGCTTCGCCGCTTCGGTGATGCGGGTAAACGATTTGATGAGCACGCTGCGGAGCGGCTCAATGTTCGTCGACTCCGAGGTTCGCGCGAGGTTGTAAATCGCCTGCTCGGTGCCGTCGATGAACTCCTGGGCGTCGCCATAATCGACGTAGCCCTGGGCGGTGACGCGCTGGCAGGTCAAAATCAATTGGCGAACCCGCCACTTTTCGTGGATCGTTTTCGCGTAGGCGACGACGTTCGCCAGTTCGGGGGCGGTGTTGAGGATTTCGGTCAGGTAGGCCATCCCGCCGACCTGCTGAATGCGATCGCGATCCTTCAGCCAGGTGCCGACCTGGATCATGTCGATCGGCTGCCCACGCCCCTTAAGTTCCCGACAAGCCTCGTAAATGCGGCGGTGCGCTTCCGAATAGAAGTGCTCCGGCTTGAGGAACTCGCCGATCTTGTCGAAGGCGCCGTCGTCGACAAGGACCGCCGACAGGACCGCCGCCTCGGCGTCGAGGTCGTGGGGCGGCACGCGACCGTCGACGGTCGGAGGGGTTTCCGGCTCCCGCGGGCCGAACTTCTTCCACGGCTTCTCCAAACAAGGCTCCCTGAGCGGCGCAGCTGCGCCGGCGACAAATAGACGAGACCCCGAACCGCCGAGGCGGAACGGGGCCTTGTAGCACGCCTCGCGGCGCGCTGGCTCTCAGCTCACTTGGCGTGAACTTCGACCTTGAGGGTCGCGGTGACGTCCGTGAAGAGCTTGACCGGGATCTCGACGATGCCGAGCGCCTTGATCGCTTCCTTGAGGCCGAGCTTCTTCTTGTCGAGCTCGACGCCGGCTGCCTTGACAGCGGCTTCGATTTCCTTGGAAGAAACGGCGCCGAAGAGCTTGCCGTCTTCGCCGACCGAGCGGGCGATCTTGATGTGGAGGCCACCGATCTTCGCGGCGGTCGCCTGAGCTTCCTTCTTCGCCTTCTCGTGCTGAGCGATGGCGACGGCCTTCTTGTGCTCGAGCTGGTTGATGGCGGCGGCGGTCGCCGAAACGGCGAGGCCACGGGGGACGAGGAAGTTGCGCGCGAAGCCCGGGCGGACCTTCACGAGCTCGCCGGACTGGCCGAGCTTGGCGACGTCCGTCGTGAGAATGACATTCAGAGTTGCGGGCATGACATCACCTCAGTTCGTGACGGTGAAGGGGAGAAGGGCGATGTTGCGCGCGCGCTTGACCGCGAGCGTCACCTTGCGCTGGTGGAGAGCGCAGTTGCCGCTGATGCGGCGCGGAACCACCTTGCCACGCTCGGACACGAAATACTTCAGTGCCTGCGGGTCTTTGTAGTCGATCACGGCCGCTTTATCCGCGCAGAACTTGCATACGCGCTTCTTGCCGCCACGACGGCGCCCGAGGGCGTCGCCATTGAGGTCGGGGGTCCGGCCGAAATCCTTATCGTCGTCGATCATCGCCATGATGTTTCATCCGTGGCGCAGTCCCGGAGCGCATTCTGGCTGCGGGCTGCGCAAAAAAAGTTTCTGTTCCAACGAAGCTGGGCCCTTCCGTTCGCGACCGCCCGCGTTGTTCGGCGGGGCGTCGTCGCGAGGGGCGTCTCAGGCTTCGTCGTCCTTCTTGTCGTCGCCGTCGGCGTCGAACTCTTCCGGCTCTTCGCGGCGGCTGCGCGGCGCGTCCGGTCCGAGGTCGACGAGACCAAGGGCCTTCTCGCGGGACTCGGCCTCTTCCGGCTCCGAGGGGAGCTCGAGGCGCTGGAACTTCGCTTCTTCCGGATCGATCGAAACGGTGGCGAGGTCGACGTTGTCGCGGAGCTGAACCGTCTGGAACTTGACGACGTCGTCGGCGATCTTGAGGTTACGCTCAAGCTCGGCGACGAGGTTGCCGCGGCCGAGGTACTTGACGTAGATGTAGACGCCCTTCTTCTGCTTCGCGACCGGGTAGGCGAGCTTGCGGCGGCCCCAGGCCTCCACCTTCATCACCTGGCCGGCTTCGCGCGCGATGACTTCGGCGACTCGGGTCTGAACCTTATCGGCGGCGTCGGCGTCCACATCCGAGCGGAGGATGTAGATCGTCTCGTACTCCCGCATCTTCACAATTTGCGTCGTGGTCATATCCGTTTCTTTCCTCTCGGGCTCCCCGAGCAGGCTCGGGGATTGGCCCGCGACTGCACCATGCGTCGCGAGCGAGGGGGGACGCCAGAGGCGCCCGATTCCAAAGCTGCTGAGCAGAGCCCGGCAACTACGGAGTCGCGCGAGCTAGCAGCTTTTCCGTCGACAATGGAGGGAAAATGCATCGAACCGCGCACTTTGTTCCTCGATCCGCGCGAGCGGGCGAGGACGAACGTATTCCTCGATCCGCGCGAGCGGGCGAGGACGAACGTATTCCTCGATCTGGCGCCAGTCGGCTCAGCCGGTCGGTGTCGGGGGCTTCGGCTCCTTCTTCGGGCCGTTCCGGACCGGCGCCTTCGCGTTCGTCGCCGTCATTGCAGCCTTCGCCCCTTCCGTAAAGAGGCGCTCCACGGCCGCTTCGATGCGCGCGTAGACGTCCGGCAGGCTCGCGTGCTCGACGCCATCAAAGTCGCTGAGCACGTAGTCGGCGACCTCGCCGCGGAAGGTCGCCGGCGGGCGGCCGATCCCGACGCGAACCCGAAGAAAATCGGGCGTCCCGAGGCGGGCGATCATCGAGCGTAAGCCGTTGTGGCCGGCATGCCCGCCGCCAAACTTGAGCCGGACCTCGCCGAACGGGAGGTCGAGCTCGTCGTGGACGACGACGACATGATCGGGCGCAACCTTCAGGAAGGCGGCCGCCGGCTGGACCGAGTCGCCGGAGAGGTTCATGAAGGTCTGCGGCTTGAGGAGAACGGCATCGTCGCCAAACAGGCGCCCCTTCGCTTGGAGGGCCGACCACTTGTCGCGAAAATCGGTAATTCCGTGTTTGTCGGCGAGTTTGTCGATCGCCAAGAAACCGATGTTGTGCCGATTGCGTTCGTACTTCTTGCCCGGGTTTCCGAGGCCTACGAGAAGGTGCATCGCCGTACCTTGTTGAATTAGGCGCAACACGAAG
>JAAFHJ010000615.1 GCA_013298325.1 Myxococcales bacterium
GCCGTCGCCAATGGCGCTCCCTACAGCTACGGGGACGCGCAAGCGGCGAGAACGCTTAATAATTCGGGTGCTGCTGGCTCTTGGCCGCGCCTCGCGCTGAAGGTCGGCGCGGTGACGATCGACGAGCAGCAGTACGGGCAGGGGGCATTCTTCTCGGCCAACCAGCAGACCATTCAACGCAAAGACTTCACCGCTTACGCGGCAGGTGTCGCGTTTGATGCGGCGAAGTGGTGCAAGTCTTCGAAGGTCTGGGCCGGCGGAAACGCGAACGACCTCGGCACGCCGGGCTTGGCCAGCGACTGCCCCTGAATCAGCCGGGGACGAGTCCCGCCCAGAAATCTTCCAGGTCTTCCGGCAGCGGCGCTTCGATGGTGAGCGCGGCGCCGGTGATCGGGTGGCGGAGTCGGAGCCGCGTCGCGTGGAGGGCGTGGCGCGGGTGCTCGAGGAGGAGGAGATCTTCCTCGGTGAGCTCGCCATCGGCGCCGCGGCCAAAGCAGGTCTCGTCGGGGCCGTAGAGCTTATCGCCGACGATAGGGGAGCCAAGTCCCTTCAGATGCAGCCGAATTTGGTGCTGACGACCCGACTCAAGCAGGCAGGAGACGCGGGCGTAGCTCCGTGACCGGTCGTCGGGATCCTGGCGGACGGCGTTGAGCGTGAAGATGGTGCCGGCGGTGAGGGCATCGTCGTCTTCCGAGAGCATCATCGTCACCGAAAAGCGCGCGTTCGGGTCGAGCTTCATCTTTGCGGTCGCGTGGACGACGGTACCGATCTCACCGCTCTCCATCCCCTTGGGGAGGCCCCACGTGATCGCCGTGTACGTCTTTTCGACTTCATCGCGCTCCTCCAATTGCCGTTTGAGAGCGCGGTCGCAGGCGGGGGACTTGCCAATGAGGATGACGCCGGACGTCTCCCGATCGAGGCGATGGCCCAGCGAAAGCCATTGGTCGGGGCGGGCCGCCTTCAGCAAATTGATGAGCGTATTCTTGTGGTAGCGCGCCGAAGGGTGGACGGGAAGGTTCGGCGGTTTGCTTACGGCGAGGAGGTGCTCGTCTTCCCACAATACGGGAATGTCGGTCGGAACCGGGGTCTCATCCCATGGGGCCCGCCAGAGGTAAATCATCTCTTCCGGCTGCACACGATGGTTCGACTTCAGGCGGCGGCCGCTGCCATCAAAGGCGGAATTGTCGATGATGAATTGGGTTCGCGTGCGGCTTGTGCGCCGAAGTTGCCCATGCATGAAACGGTCGAGGCGGAGCCCTGCGTTCTCCGGGGGAACGCGAAAGACGGTGACGACGGAATCGGGGTCGACGCCGGGGGGCGGTACGAGAGGGCCGTGCCCTTTGATGCGCGACATGAAGCTGTGCGCCGATACCACGTTCCGCGTTCGTCGCGCCGCCGACGTGTGGTAGTAGCCGCCGCCGATGGACCTCCTTTTCGCCGTGACCGAGCTTTTTCCGTACGTGAAGGTCGGCGGGCTCGCCGATGTGGCTGCCGCGCTCCCGAAAGCGCTCCGCGCCGCCGGTCACCGGGTGACGATCGTCGCTCCCAAGCTCCCCGCCTACGAAGAGGCCGGCCTGCTTCTGGCGCGCCGCTTGACGCCGATCTCCTTCCTCTGGAACGGAACCAAGGTCGCCGTCACTGCCTACGACGGGCGCCTCTCTTCCCAGGTCGATCTCCTCCTCCTCGACCTCCCGGCGACGCTCCCCGGCAACCTGATCTACGGCGATGCGTCCGCGGGGACGGCCGCCTTCTTTGCCCTGTTTTCTCGAGCCGTTGCCGAAGTCGCCAAGGTGCGCGCCGCCGGCGGCGCCGCCGTCGATGCCGTTCACGTTCACGACTGGCCGACCGCCCTCGTCCCGACCTTCCTTCGCGCGTTGAAGGCGGAGGAGCCGGCCCTCGCGAAAACGAAGAGCGTTCTCACGATTCATAACGCCGCTCATCAAGGGATCTTCCCGAAGGCGGCGCTCAAACAAATCGGGATTGACGCCAAGCTCTTTGACCCGAAGGGCATCGAATTCCACGGTCGCCTCAACTTCCTCAAGCTCGGTGTGCTCCATGCCGACGCCGTCACGACCGTCAGCGCGACCTACGCGCGCGAGCTCTTGACGGAAGAGGGGGGCTTTGGGCTTCAGTCGGTCTTTTTGGAAGCGGCTTCCAAGACTTCTGCGATCCTCAACGGCATCGACTACGCCGTCTGGAACCCGGCCACCGACAGCGCAATCGCCGTACGCTACGACGCCGAAGATGCATCGGCGAAGGGGCGCTGCAAGGCCGCTATCCAGAAGGAACTCGGTTTGGTCCAGGGGCAGGATCTGCCTTTGTTTGGCTTCGTCGGGCGGCTTGTTGCGCAAAAGGGGGTCGACCTTATTTACGCGATGCTTCCGAAGCTCTTGGCACGGACGGAAGCTCAATTCGTCTTTGCCGGGGAAGGGGAGGACGTCTTTGCCGACGCCTTGACCGCCCTCGCCAAAAAGCATCCGACCCGCGTCGCGTTCCTTCGCGGCGCTTCCGAGGCCCAGGTCCACCGGATCTTTGCCGGTGCCGACTTCGCCCTCGTTCCGTCGCGCCATGAGCCATGCGGCCTCGTTCAGCAGTACGCGGCCCGCTACGGCGCGCTTCCGGTTGCCCATCGGGCCGGCGGCCTCGTCGACACCGTCGTCGACTGCGATGCCGCCCTCGAAACCGGCACCGGCTTTCTCTTCGCCCCCTGCGAAACGGAAGCGCTTCACAGCGCCACCGACCGCGCCCTCGCGGCGTTCGTGAGCCCCCGCTTCGCCGACGTCCGTCGCCGCATCATGCGCCTCGATCGCTCCTGGGATCGCTCGGCGCGCCGCTACGAGCGCGTTTACAGCGCCTGACGCGCTCCCCGATCCGGCGCCTCGCTGGGCTCGCCGGCTCGGGTACGGAAAAGTGCGACATGGCTGACCCCGACGCGCTCGAACGACGCCTTCTCCCCCCGAAGGCCAAGGGTACCCCCGAAGAGTTCTGGCTCGTCGTGACGAGACGTCACTCGCTCGCCGAAGGAGCAGACGCGAAGCAGCAGAAGCAGCACTTGGCGC
>JAAFHJ010000616.1 GCA_013298325.1 Myxococcales bacterium
ACCGAGTGCCACTTTTCGTAGGTCGCCCCGGAGGTGAGTGCGGTGCTGGTGACATCGCCTGCGCCGCGCTCGAAGACGACGTCGCGAGAAGCGACCGTCCCATCGAGCAAAATTTGGTTGCCGCGCGGGTAGTTGGCGTCGAGGCTCGCGTACAGGGCCGGCGGAATGAAGGACCAGAGCTCGTTGTAGTAGCCGTTCGGCTTCGGGATGCCTGCCCCGTCGGTGTCGACGTCGGCCTTGAAGGCGTGGAGTTGGCCATCGATGCTCGCCACGTAGAGTGCCGTCGGGCGGTTCTTCATGCGATCGGCGAAGGCCCGGTAGGACTCATCGCGGAGGACGGCGCTGGGCGGACCGACGACGGTCGGATTCGAGCGGAAAATCGCGCCCATCGCCGAGCAGATGCCGCCCGGACACCGGAACTGGCCGAAGTTGTAGGAGGAAGGCGCGCCGAGGTTGAGGGACGGCTCGGCGACGGTGAAGCCGATCACCGCCTTCTTGCAGTCGTCTTGGGAGAGCGCCGGAATCGCGTGGCCGGTCGCGTCGACCGACTTCTTGCAGACCCCCTTGTCGATGCTCTTTGAAGAGAGCGGGAGGTCGGCGATCGGATTCGTCGTGAAGATTTCCGTCGACTTGTTCGAGTTCATCCCGTCGGATGCGCCCGAAGCGAACGGGCGTACCGACTGGGTGACCTTCTTCTCGTCGTCGGAGCCCTTGCCGTTCAGGCCGTCCGGTTTTACGAGCAAGAACCGTCGCTTTCGTTCGGCCGCCTGCTTGCCGAGGTTGATCGCGAAGTCGTCTCCGTAGCCGATGGCGGTCGGGTCGGCTTTGCGGGTCCCACCGTCGCAGCGGAGGCGCGAGCGCTGAATGTTGCCGGCCCACGGCGCGAGCGGCTGCGGGTCGAAGCTCGCGACGAAGGTCGCCGACGACGAGGAGGTACCGGTCGGCGCCGCGTAGGACGGCACCGTGCGCGTCGATGTCCCCTTCGCGATCACGCCGAGGATCGTGCCGAACGCCTTGACGAGGTCGGCCTGCGACTCGGCGAAGAAGGCGGGGCCGCCGTTGCCAGCAACCGAAATCTCGTGGAGGTTGCAACAGGCCGCTGCCGCCGAGCCGCGGGCGGGATTCGTCGCTTTGCAAGTGTTTACGAAGGCTTGCGCGCGATCCTTGTCCGACGTGCCCGCCGGTTGAGCGGCGGCAACGCTGGTGTACCACTGGCCGCAGGTCGGGGTGGGCGCCGGAAAGCCATCGGCGACGCCGCCGGAGCCATTGACCGAGAAGCCGACGACGAAGGTCGTGACCTTTTTGCCGGGAGCGCCGCCGAAGTTCGCCGTCGCCGTCCCCTCAAACATCGACTGGGCGATGTCCTTGGCGGGGGCGTAGGGGCACGTCCCGGTCACGCCGCCGGACGAACCGGTGCATTCGGGGCGCATGTCGAGGTTCGGACCGCCGTCGGTGAGGAGAATCGCGAACTCCTCGCGGCAGCCCCCCTGGACGTAGGGGTCGACGCTCTGGGGCCCCTTGGCGTCCTTCCAAAAGTAATGACGCGCATCGTCGAGGAGGCCGGCGATCGGGGTCGCGCCGTAGGGCCGCGCTGCGAGGAGCGTGCGCTGGACGTCGTTGTTCGAGGCGTCGACCTGATCGGTTCCCGCGAACGCCGGCGGGAAAAGGACCATTCGCCCTTCAAAATCGGGGGCGCTCGAGTTGCGGGCGCCGACTTCCATGTCGGTCGCGAGGCAGGCGGCGAGCTGGCCCTGGCCGTGGCCAGAAATGCCGCCGAAGCCGTCGGTCGGGTAGCTCCACATGCCGGACGCGTCCTGGGCTTTCCCCTGGGTGCTGTCGAAGGTCATGAGGCCGAGGCGGAGGAAGGGGCGGGCCGAGTCGAGCTGGCCGTCGGTCGCCTGGTTGAGGAAGCCGTCGGGGTCGGCGGTCGCAACGGTGAGCGGGCACGCGCCCGGGTTCGCCGAGCCGGCCGCGACGTCGTCCCACTTCACGAGTTCGAGCTGGTTGCCGGTCGCGCCGAGCTTCGGTCCCACCGTGCACTTCGTCGCGCCGTTTCCGAAGCCGACTGGGCGGTGGTAGGGGAGGAAGTAGCGGGCATCGTAGAGATTTCCGGCGCCGCCGAGCGCTGCGCCGTACTCGCCGATGAACTGGGAGCTGCTGCGGTCGACCTTCCCGCACATGTAGCCGTCGGCGAAGGTGCCGGTCAGCGCCTGGACGAGCGTCCCCCAACGGTTCGCCGTCGAGACGGTCCCCGGCGTGCAGGCCGAGTTGGCGTCGTGGGGGTCACCGGGGAGGTGACCGTCGAGGAGGCGCTCCATCGAACCGGAGTTGTCGACGAGCAGGAGGACGTTCGGCAGCGGCTTGTCGATCGCCGAGGCTTGGGCATACGCGCGCGAGGTGGCGCCGAGCGTGACGGCCACAAGCAAAAATGCGGGAATACGGCTCTTCATCATGATCAACCTCCGCAGTCGAACGGACCGGCAACAATGCGCGAGCGACCGGCTTCACGGGCCAGAATCCGCCCCGCGCCTCCGCCGTCTCGCAGCGAACCAATCGCCGTGACCGTGTACTTGCGAAAACACTTCCCGTTATTGACGTCGAAGCCGGGCTGGAGACCGTTGGAGATCGGTTCCGTGATTTCGGCTTTAAATTCTGCTGCTTGTGCGCCGTAAACCGGCGACCCACTTGGCGCGAAGGCGTCGGCGCTGAAGGGGGTCACCGTGGCGCCCCGGTTGATGCGCCAGATGTCGGCGAGGCCGTTCTGGCTGAACTTCACGCAGCGCTTCGAGATTTCGGTGGCGATGTTTGTGGGGGTCAGTTTCGGCGCCGCCGATTCGCAGGTGACCGTTGCGACGTCCACGTTGAGCGCCATCTGGTTGTCGTAAAAGCTTGCATTTTCAGGAGAAATTACGTCGTTGGTCGCCTGGGAGGCGTACTCGGTGACGTAGTGGGCCTGCGTCGACTGGCGCGCGTAGCCGGAAGTGCGCATTTCCGAGCTGGTTGCGGTCAGCGCGTAGACGCCCATCGCGGCCAGGAGGGAGAGCGTCATCGCGACG
>JAAFHJ010000617.1 GCA_013298325.1 Myxococcales bacterium
TCGAGAGCGCCGATCGGCTCGGGAGGGGCCCACACTCCGTTCCTGCGAATGCTCCGCACAACCCGCTCGCGGCCGTCGACAAGTTCTCGGAGGAACAGTTCCGCGCCCGTCGAAGCGGGCACGGGGCACCGAAATGTCTCCCCGAACTCCGGGAGTTCGACCGGCGGAACCTCAGGTGTATCGAGACTTTGAACGTACGTACGCGCTTTCCCGGACGATCCCATGTCGCTGAAGTAAAGGCTCGATCCCGAAGGCGTGAGGCTCGGGCAGGCGATGGAGCGCGGATTCGGGATTTGGAAAGGCGGCTGGAAAGATCCCGTGGCCGCCGTGCGCCGCGCCGCCCAAAGTTGGAAGGTGGCGCCCGTAAATCGTGTGAAATACATCGACAGCCCGTCCACCGAGAGCATCGGCCGGTACTCGGCGAGCGGGGAGTTGATCGTCGCAACAAGGGCGACGTCAGAAACGGACGATCCGCGAAGGACGCCTGCGTAGATATCGGTGCTCCCGACGCCACCGGTGCGAGAACTCGCAAAAAGAGCGGTGCCGCCTTCCGAAACCCAGAAGTCAACGTCGATGGAGTCTCCGCGCGCGATTCCGTCGATCGCGACCGGCGACTCAAACGCGGCACCGCTGCAATGGGCGGGCGCTCCCGCATCCTTCGCACCACCATCGTTCAAACCGCCGTCGGCTTGAACCGTCGGGGCATCAACCCCAATACACGCGGAGAGCACACACGGAAACAGGGCCGCTTGAACCTTCATCGTTGCGCTTTCGCGTGAATCCGACGGGCTGTCAATGATCGGGGCGTTCAAATGAGTAGGTTCGCGCCGCGCGCTGTTGCCTACGCTCCCAACTTCGCGCGCGTCGACGCGGCGCTGCCTCCCAGGTGCTTACCGACGGCCGCCAGCGAACGTTCTGGGAGCGGCGTCGCGACAGACGGCGGGCCCACTTCAACCGGGGCCCACGATTCGCGTGGAGCGGGCGGCCGAATCGCCGGGACCAGCGTCGTCCGCTCGGTGTGCTCGGTTCCGAGGCTGCGGGACCGGGCGCTGAGGACGATGAGGCTCCACAGGCCACCGAGGACGTCCCGAAGCGACGTGCGCGTGCGGCCGCCTTCTCGCCACGCGCGGACCGGTATTTCCAGGATGTCGTCGTCCTCCACACGCGGGCCGGCGCCCCAGCGCCCCATCAGTCGTCCCAAGAGCTCGACGTCGAAGGCCCAACCGGTCGTGAACGGCTCCGCGAGCGCAGCGTCGAGGGCGGGATTCACTCGGAACCACTTGGCGTCGCATTGCGTGTCGTAGACCGTCACCCGGAGGGCAATGGAGGCGAGCGCCGCAAAGACGCGCGCCATCCCGTGCCGAACCGTACCGTGTTGGATGTGGGCGCCAACGCGGGCAATCCGGCTCCCCAGCACCACAGCGAGTTTCTGGTGCTCAAGCGCATCAAGCAGCCGCATGATTTCGTTCGGCGGCGTGGCAAATTCGGAATCGGCGAAACCGACGTGTCGCGCGCCATGGGCGAGCGCCCAAAGCATCCCTTGCCGGAGCGCTTCGCCGTTTGGCACGTCGGTCGGAACGCGAAGGACGTGAACGCGGTCGCTGGCGTCGGCTCGCAGCCCGTCGACGACACTGGCGTCCCCCGTTCCGTCGTCGACCAAGACAACACCGAGCCCGGTCCGCACGAAGAGCGAGGCGGCGAGTGTCGCCGCGTTCTGCTGTTGGTTGTTGAAACACCGCAACACGAGCGTGTTTTCGAAGTGCGCCCCTGATCGTCGCGAAGCTGCAGGCATAGGTCCCCCACGCGTTTGGCGGCGATCGCCGCGAGGCGGAATCGCCCGCTCCTCCTCAGCAGCCCCAGTGCCACGCGCAGGTGCGCCGCGATCCGCCGTGCTTGTGTGCGGAAAGCGGGACACCCCACTGAACTTATAGCAAAAATCGTGTGCCGTCATCGTCGACGCTGGCAACGAGCGTACGACGCTACGAACGCGCGTACGCCGATCCCAACGTTGTCCCGATTCGGTACTTGCCGCGCAAATCGAAAAAAAAACGCCCCCTCCGGCGCGAGGCCGGCGGGGGCGTTTTTAGGGAAGTGACCGAGGGTTACCGCTTCGCGAGCTTGCGGCGCCGGGCGGCGAGGAGTCCCGCGAGGACGGTTGCGAGGATGGCTCCGTCCCCGGCGACGTTCCCCGCTTCGTTGCAGGAGAAGCCTCCGCCCTGGAGCGACCCGACGTCGATGGCCATGTCGAGGTAGTCCTGGATGCCGTCTGCGTCGGCGTCGACGCGCTGCTGGCCGTCGGGGGTTCCGTCGCCGTTGGAATCGCTGTCTTGCCAGTTTTTCTTGCCGTCGCCGTCGACGTCGTCGCCGAGGCCGGCCGCCTTCGCGTCGGCGATTTCCTGCTTGGTGGGGACGCCGTCGCCGTCGTCGTCGTCGTCGAGGGCGTCGATCTTGCCGTCGCCGTCGGTGTCGATCGGCTTGGCGGTGTTGGAGCCGACTTCGATGCCGTCGGGGACGCCATCGCCGTCGGTGTCGGCCTTGTTCGGATCGGTGCCGAGGGTCTTTTCGACGTCATCGGGGAGGCCGTCGCCGTCGGAGTCGACCTTGTTGGACTTCAGATAGTCGGGGACGCCATCGCCGTTTTTGTCGGTCGGTTCGTCCTTGTCGAGCACGCCGTCGCCGTCGGAGTCGGTGTCGAGCCAGTTTTTGACGCCATCTTTGTCAACGTCATCGCCCGCGTTGGCCGCCTTTGCGTCGGCGATTTCCTTGGCGGTGGGGATGCCATCGCCGTCGTCATCGGCGGAGAGGAAGTCGGGTTTGCCGTTTTTGTCGGTGTCGGCGGGCGAGGTGGCTCCGCCGGGGCCGAGTTCGTCTTTGGTGAGAATGCCGTCACCATCGTCGTCGGTGTCGAGGGCGTCGATCTTGCCGTCGCCGTCGGTGTCGCGGGGCTTTTTGGGGTCGGCACCGATTTCGAGGCCGTCGGGGAGTCCGTCGCCGTCGGAGTCGGCCTTGGTGGGATCGGTGCCGAAGGCGATTTCGGCGACGTCAGTCACCCCGTC
>JAAFHJ010000618.1 GCA_013298325.1 Myxococcales bacterium
CTTCGCGAGCGAAATCCAGTGGAGCGAACCGTCGAACCTCGCCGGCGCCGGCTACGCCGACCTCCGCTGGCTCTTCCCCGTCGGCACCCGTTGGTTGCTCGTTGGGGAGGCGGCGACGACGGCGACCGTCAACGCCACGACCGTCGACCGGCTGCGCCTCATCGACCGCCAGGCGGGCACCGTGCGATTGCTCTCGTGCAGCGGCGCGGCGATGGGGGCCTCCCTCTTCGGCGCCGGCGGTGGGCTCGCCCCGCAATGCCCGTCGGGGGGCGTCGCCGCGACCGGCGTCGGCTGGAGCGGCGTCGCCGGGATGCCGACCGACGTCGTCCCGGTCGGCGTCCGTGCCGGCAAGGTGGTGATGTTCGACGTGGTCACCGCCGAGTTCGGCGACCTCAACCCGACGACGCTCCAGTACACGCGCGCCACGCCGCCGATCGTCAACTACTCGAATACGCGCCAGTTCCCCGCCGGCGTCGACGGGGACACCCTCTACGCCCAGCGGTACGCCTTTGGCGCCGGCGACCCGCGGGCGGTCCCCCATCCCGAGGTCGACACCTTCAACATCGCCACCGGGGCCCGCCTCTCGACGAAGACGACCGGTGTCGCCTTCGCGCCGAAGGGGTTCGCTGGCGGGCAGACCTTCGAAGGTGGCGATGCGGTCTTCCGGGTCGCCCCCTACGCGGTCAACCAGGTCTGGAGCTTCGCCGGCAACGCGCGCTCGCTCTTCGTCGCCGACCGTTGGAACAACCGCGTGCTCCGGATGGACGTCGCCACCAAGGCGGTGACCCCCTTCGTCGGCGTGCTCGGGACGAACAAGTTCCTCGCAGGGGCGCTCCCCGCCGGCAGCTGCCACCCGTCGGCGCTCGCCCTCGACGAAGAGGGGACCCTCTTCATCGGAGACAGCTGCGAGCACGTGATCACGATGGTCCGCGGCGCCGGGAACCTGTAGGCGGACGCGCAGCTACCGGCTGACCGTCAGCGGGGCGAGCGGCAGGGTGCGCTCCGGCGGGCCGACGCGGAGGGGGGCGAGCGCGGGGCTCCCCTCCCGATCGGCGCGAACGCACCCCCGCTTCGCTTCGACGCGGTAGAGGGGACCGGTGAACGGCGCCCCGAGGGGGCGGATCGCCACCTGGCTGCCAGTGATCTGGAACACCGCGCGCCGCGCCGGACCGCAGGAGCGTTCGCCGGCGAGCTCGATGGGCTGGGTGCAGGCGGCGTCCGTAAACAGCTCCTCGGGCCTCCAGCCGAAGTCGGGCGGCATGCAAATGAGGGGAATCGTGGAGAGGCGGTCGCCGCTCCCGGGCTTGTAGTCGGGGTAGGGGATGCAGTCGAAGCCGGCCGCCGTGTCGCGGAAGCGCCCCGTCGGGAGCGTCAGGCCGTGGCCGTCGTCGGTCACGTAGGGGCGGAGCCGGGCGCTTTCCGGTCCATCGAGGCGCGTCGTCAGCGCCGCGAGGGGGACCGCCGGACCGATCTCGTAGGACGGGGCGGGATGGAGGGGGGCCACGACCTCGCAGCCGTCGCCAAGCGGGTCTACCCGGTATTCGGTTGCCGCCGGGGCGCTGGCGGCCGTGCGAGGGGCGTAGTGATAGGGGTCGCACGCATCGGTGCCGCTGGGGGTGTAGCGGACGACGGGGCGCAGGGAGGCCGCAGGGCAGGTCGTCTCGCGGACGTCGAGGACGGGGCGCGTGCAGGCGGCGTCGCCAAAGTAGGAGCTGTCGACAGTCGACCCGCGGCTCGGGAGGCAGACGCTCTCCCGGGAGAGCGGCTCCCACGTGGCCGAGCAGGCGACGCCGAGCGCCGTGTCTTTGGCGCCGATGCGCACGCGCAGGCCGTCTTCGGTGACCCAATCGCGCGCCTGGAGGCGGTTCGGCGAGGGGGTCGTCTCCTCAGTCACCGCCGCAAATTGCTCCAACGGGATCTCCTCGAGGGCGTAGCGGGGCACCTTCAGGTCCTCCGGGTAGCTCGGGACGCATTCCGTGGGCTGCCGCGCGTAGGCGGGGCCGGGCCCGATCGGTGCGCCGACGGCGAACACGTGGGCGACGCCGCCGCAGGGGGCGTATTCGAGGGCGTAGGGCGCGGGGGCCGCCGTGCTCATGGAGGAGACGATCGGCCGTGTGCAGGCGGCGTCGCCAAATTCGAGGCGCTCGACCTCGTCGGGGATGCACCGGAGCTTTCCGTCGGCGGTCGCGACGACCGCGCACGAGACCTGGAGGGCGGTGTCGTAGAGCGTCCCCCCGTCGGCGAGCCCGCCGCGGTAGAGCGGCGCCTCGACGTGGCGGGGGACGCGACCGCCGTCGCCGACGATCCACTCGGGGACGAGGCGCGAGGAGGGCGGGGAGACCGGTTCGACGCGCGCGCAGGCGGCGATGAGGACGAGAGGGACCAAACAGGCAGAAAGGCGAGCAATCATCGGCACAGCCTACCCGACTTTGGCGCCCGTCACCCCCCCTCATCGACGCAGCCAGCGAGGGCGAGCGCCGCGACGCGGTCGACCTCCCGGCACCAGCGGATCGCGCCGGTCGCCGGATCGATGGCGACGATCACGTCGGCGTGGGCGACGAACACCAGCTCCCCTTTCACGACGAGCGCCATCCAGAAGTACGGGAGCAGCTCGCCGCGGTCGACGACCTGGGTCCAGAGCACGGCGCCGGTCGCGTAGTTGAGCGCGACGAGCTCGACGGTGGTCCGCGGTGACCCCATGAACCCGGCGTCCTGGACGTGCTGGGTGAGCAGGTAGACCCGGTCGTCGGTGACGGCGACCTTCGTCGGGCGCTTGCCTCGGAGCGGCTGGCGGCGCGCCTCGTAGGACCAGCGTTCGTGGCCGCTCGTCGGATCGTAGGCGACGACCTTGCCCGGGTAGGCGACCACGAGCGCCGAAGCGGGCATGGGGGAGTCTCGGTAGACAGGCATGGACGGGCTCTAGGGGGTCCTGGCTAGGGTTTGCGCACACGCGCGCGGAGGGCGGCGATCGTCGCCGCGTACATTTCGGTTTCGAGGGCGGCGCCGTGGATCCCCCAGCGCTCCCAGGCGCCCGAGCGCGCCTCTTCCGGG
>JAAFHJ010000619.1 GCA_013298325.1 Myxococcales bacterium
TGAGTTCAGGCAGCGAGCGCCCCGCGGCGGGGGCGACGATGGAGGACGTGAAGAACGAAGCGGAGGAGTTCGGCCGCTTCGTCGGCTGGGATGCGCCCCGTCCTTCCAAAATAGACAATGACTTCACGAAGATGACTGCGCATCCGCGTATGCGCTTGGTAGATGCGGTTTCGCGCACGGACGAACTCGAGCTCCCCGACGCCGCTTGCGATCCGGTCCTCGATGCGGAGCTCCCCACGGGCGATCGCGACGAGGTCGGCGATGATCGCGAGCTGGCGCTCGGGGAACGGGAGGCGTAGCCGGTCGACGAAGAGCGGGGCGAGGGCCAGGAGGCGATCGGCGGTCGCGGCCCGCGGGAGGCCCTCGGGGAGCTCGTAGTGGGGGAGAAGCAGCTTGGGGGCGACACCAGCGTTCGTCATCGGGGCCTTTCCTCCCGCGGCGAAACGCTGCGGGTATCCCCGGAATACCGGACGCCCCTGCGCTAATCGGACCACTGGACGGGCACCGATCGGCGCGGCCGTTTCGGAAGTATGTTTCGCGACTTACGGAGCGGCCGCGTCGTTCAGTGCTTCGATTCGGAGGATGCGCTCGACGCGGAGTTCCCGCCGACCGAAGGTGGCGACGTCGTGGCAGAAGAGGCGGTCCTCGTGGAGCGAAAGAGGGACGACCTGAAGGAGAATTTCCGGGCGGCGACTCGGGCGGTAGGCGAGCTGGAGGGGGCGCTTTTCGGCGATCGCAGCGAGGCACTGGGCGAGGATCGCCTCCCGCATGGGGCGATCGGGCGGACCGCTGTTGGTGCCGTCCCCCACGGGGACGCCGGCGCGAATCGCCTGCAATTCTCGAGCATTCGCCGGGGAAAGCGCGACGAGCAGGCGGTCGAAGAGGGCACGGGTCGTGAGGACGTCGGCTTCCGCGCGGTGGGAGCGCCCCGGATCGATGCCGAGGGCGGCGGCAAGCTTAGAGAGGGCGTAACTCGGCTGTGCAAAGGCGCGTCGCGCCAGGGTGACCGTGTCGAGCCAGTGGGAAACTTTGTAGGATACAGCGATCTCCCCGCCAATCTCCCCGGCGGCAGCGAGGCGCGCGTAGGAGGCTTCGAGGAAGGAGAGATCGACCCGCGCCCCATGCGCAACAAAAACGGCGCCGTTGAGCAGCTCCGCAAGGGGCCCGGCCACCGCGGAAAAAGGGGGTGCCCCGCCGAGCGCCTCGGCGTCGAGGCCGTGGTATTCAGCGCCACCGCCTAGGTTCGCGTCCGGAAAAACAAGCGTCGAAAACGTTGTAACTTCAGGATTTTCCGTCCCCACACCGACGACGCGACTCGCGCAGATCTCGACGATCCGATCTTCCATCGGATGGAGACCAGTCATCTCGAGATCGACAAAGACAAACGGCGCCTCCGAAATGGGTGCATCCCACACGGAATCGGGGGGCGGAGCGTCGGTCCGGCGACGGTGGTTCATGGCGTACAGGCGGGGAAAACGGGAACCGCCCCCGTGTCTTTCGACGTCGGGAGCGGTCCTTCGGGCGGAGTCGACTTCAATGAGAACTTCTGCGGACCATCAAAGGGAACGGTTCGTCAGTTCGTCACTTCAACGCGCAGAAGCTTCTTGCCGATAAACAGGTAGTCGCCGTGGGACAGCGCCTGCTCGCCCTTGATTTTCACATAGGTGCCGTTGCGGGAGTTCAGATCGGTAAGCGTGAGCTTTCCGGCGACGTCCTCGACCTTGCAGTGGGAGGCGCTCATGTAGAGGTCTGCCGGGAAGTTGAGATCGCCCCCCTCGCGCCCCACCTGAAGCGCGGAGCCGCGCGCACAAACGCCGATCCCGGGGAGGCCCCCCTGGAGGATTTGCGTCACCCGGAAGGCCATGTGGTGCTTCGGGCTCGAGTAGAAGTAGGTCCCGTCGGGGCCCGGCGTGTCGGTCGTCGCCGGGGCCGGTTCGACGCGAAAAAGCTGCTCGCCCGCGAGGAAAAGGTCCCCCGGCTCGACATCAACAGTGCCGCGCACGCGGACGTAAACGCCATTGACCGAGCCTTCGTCGCGGACGACAAGCTGGGCGTCTCGGTAGAAAAGATTGGCGTGTCGCGGGGAGACGAACGGGTCGTCGGGGAACACCAGCTGGCCGGTGCGACCGACGATGTGCTGTTCCGCGTTGAGCTGGTAGCTCAGACCTTCAACGCCTTCGCCACGAATGAGAATGATCTTCGCGCGCCCTGGCGTCTGCAAGGCACCAAAGAACTTCGTCCGCGCGCCGACGATTTCCGGGGGCACGACCGCGCCGCAACGACCACAGAACTTGTGAACGAGCGGGACCGGGGTCGAGCACGAGCGGCAAACGAAATGCTTGGCTTGCTCCATTTGTTCCTCCAAAGAAAGCGCTTCAAACGGGACGTTTGAGCGTGCTCCGGGCGCGCGCGCGGCCGGTACAGGGCGGGCGACGCCAACACGCGGCTCCGAAGGGGAGTTGCGTGCGGCGCCAGCAGCGACAAGAAAAGGGTTGGACGACGTACGAAGGTGCGTCGACGCGGGATCTTCGCGCGGATCGGGCCGCGAAGGGGAAAGTTTTTCTTCGCGAATTTGCCGCGGAAACGGCGTCCGCGAGGGGACCGGCGACTGGCGCCGGGGGCGCAAGCTCTCGCTAAGCTGCGCGCCAAGCGACGCGCGCTTCTCGGGAAACGGCGACGTCGACCGTGGCGGCTGTTCGAGGGCCACCATCGGCGGCGGCTCCGTGCGAATCCGGGGCTCACTGGGGGGGTCGTTCCGCGGAATCACCGGGGCAACCGGTTTGATCGCCGGCGAGGGGGACGGGATCGGACGGCCGCTCCCCACCGAAATCGGCCGCGCAACCTGCTGAATTTCCTCGACAGGCGGCGAAGGGCGGTCCCAGGGGGCGACGCCACCGCCGGGCGCCTCGGAGACCAGGGTCGCCTCGGGACGGACTTGAATGGTCGGCTCGTCCCGATCGAAGGGGTCGTCGGCGAGGGGGTCGTTGTCGGAAAACGGGAGCGCGATCTCCATCCCGATCGCGGCATCGGCGAGGAGCGGGTG